>JAAYQK010000001.1 GCA_012519325.1 Gracilibacteraceae bacterium
CTTGGTATAAAAAATGGCGACCCAGAACGGGCTCGAACCGTCGACCTCCAGCGTGACAGGCTGGCATTCTAACCAACTGAACTACTGGGCCATCTTGTGTAATGGTGGGGACAATAGGGCTCGAACCTATGACCCTCTGCTTGTAAGGCAGATGCTCTCCCAGCTGAGCTATGCCCCCACTAAAACTTGCGACATCAATTAGTATAACCTACAGATAGTTTAAAGTCAAAACTAAAATTTTTATATTTCTTAAATTTATCAATTTATTGCACGGGATTTCTCTAATAATCTTTCATATACTATATTATATATTTACGGATGCCTTTTCAAGTAGCTTAATCAGTTCATCCTTAAAAAAGAAATATTTTTTGCTGCAAAAATGACAAACAAGCTCTGCGCTGCCCTGTTCCTGTATAATCTCCCGCAGATCCTTTTTCCCAAGACTAATCAGTGCTCTCTCCATTCTTTCCCTGCAGCTGCATCGGTAAAAAACTTGTTTGCTTTCAAGTACCTTATATTCAATATTACCCAAAATGCTCCTTATCATTCCTTCAGCATCATATCCGGAGCTTATCATTTCTGTTACCGGTTTTATTCCGCTAAGACGCTCTTCAAGCCTCGATGCAGTTTCGGAATCTGCTTACGGCATCAGCTGAATTATGAATCCTCCTGAAGCAGCAGCATGTCCGTCTACTTCAATCAGCACTCCCAAACCCACAGCAGTAGGTATTTGCTCGGATACAGCAAAATAAGAAGATATATCATCTCCTATTTCTCCTGTTACAATAGGTATTTGTCCCACATAAGGCTCTTTCAAACCCATATCTCTTATTACTGTAAAAACACCATCCGCACCTACTGCATTCCCCACATCAAGCTTCCCATTCTCTTTATGCATTAATTCAACATTGGGATTTGAGATATAACCTCTTGTATTTCCTGTGCTGTCGGATACGACAACTATACTTCCGGCAGGGCCTTTACCGTTTATCTGTAAAGTTACAGTATCATTATCCGACTTTAGCATAACTCCCATCATGCTTCCTGCAGTCAGCATCCTTCCAAGGGCGGCAATAGAAACTGGACTGCAATTGTGTATTTGTCTTGCCTCCTCCACCATTTCAGTGGTGATACAGCTGAAAAACCTGATGCTGTCGTCCGCACTTGCTCCTCTTATAACATAATCCTTCATGCATTTCCTCCAATATTATTTATTTTTGATTTGTTATTTCCTTGCTGCAAAAAAGATTCTTTTACTTCTTGCATCAGGTCTTACAAGCCTGAAACCATCATAGCAGTTTACCTCATTAAAGCCTGCCTTTTGAAGAGCTTTTTCCAGATACTCATGTTTATAAGCTTTCTGCACATGATATTCAATATATTTCCGGAACAGCCTGTCCTGCGGAACAAAAAATATCAATTCCATTTCCACAATATCGGTTTCTTCGTTATAACTATTGTTCCAAATATAATGTCTATTATTTTTCTCTTCATAATAAGTATTATTCCCCAATATGCATTTTATTTTATAATAACTGCTTATGTCAAAAATAAAAATTCCTCTATCCGCAAGCCTTTCGTAAACAAGCTTAAAATAATTGTTCAGAGCTTCCTCATCATTAATATAATTTACACCGTCACACATGCAAAGTACGGCATCGAATTTTTCATTTAAATCCATCTTTGTCATGTCCTGATTTAAAAATCTTATTTTCTGCTTTTCTAATCTTGCTTTATTTTCTGCAACAGCCAGCATATCACTTGATATGTCAAGTCCCCATACATCATAGCCGGATTTGGACATATGGATTGTAATGTTTCCTGTGCCGCATGCAGTATCAAGTATTTTTACCGGCATTATTCCATATATATCGAAAATACTTTCTACATATCTGCACCATGCTTTATAGTCTATTTCTTCCATAAACAAATCGTAAAGCTCTGCAAATCCACTATAAAAGCTCATATTAATTCCACAATCCTCTCTAAGGCCGAAGAGATATTTTCCTTTATTATCAAATCACTCTTATTCTCATAAAAATTTTCTCCTATATTTATAATCATCAGTTTATTGCATATTTCCGCAAGATAGTTCACAGGAGATACGGTGAGACTGGATCCTATTACTATCAAAAGCTCTGATTCTTCAACCTTTTTAATGCTTTCGTTAAAGCAGTCGGGGAGCATGTCCCCGAAGAGCACCACATCCGGCCTTATTATTCCTCTGCATCTGCATTTGGGTGGTATCTCTCCCGCATTTACCCTCCTTGCTATAACTTCCGTATCGTATACTTCACCGCAGCTGCCACAACTGAAGGTCCTTGAAGTCCCATGTACCTCATAGACATTTTTGCTCCCTGCCTTATAATGCAATCCGTCAATATTTTGTGTCACCACAAGATCAATAAAACCTCTTTTTTCCATTTCTGCAATAATGAAGTGTGCTTTGTTTGGAACAGCATCCATCATTGAAATTATTATCTTGAAACCTGTATTATAAAATTTCTTCGGGTTGTTATATAGCACCTCCGTTGACAGAACCTCCATGGGATTCATCTTCTCCCATAGGCCGCTTCCGGGACTTCTGAAATCGGGAATACCGCTCTCCGTTGAAATACCGGCACCTGTCAACACTACTGCAGGCTTGTAGCTTCTTATTAATTGTGCGGCTCTTTCATAAACTTCCATTGGACACACCTCCTTTAAACTCAATACATTCAAGAACAACAGCCGCATCCTGCGGCTGTGATTTTATCCAAATAATCAATTTTTTATTGTGTTGCTATGTTTTCAGCAGGCATACTTCTCTTTTTTCTGGTGATTAGTCCGCCTATTCTTCCTGTCTCTTCTGCCGTCAACCCTCCCCATCCTACTTGAGCCAGCTTTTCTCCAAGTCCCAGCTCATTAGCTATTTCATATTTTATGGCATCCTCGGGGGTCAGAACTATTTGTCTTTTATTTGTCTTTTTTGCTTTCATAATATCACTCCTTAAGAATCTTGTGAGAGCATCGGATAGCAATATTATGTGAATTTTTTTCTGCATTATTCAAACCTAATCCCTGAAAAGGTAAACCGGTTTTCTTTTCTTTTTCCTTTTTGTAAGCCTTCCCACAACAAATCCGACAAGAAAGCCTAATAACACATATGTCCATCGGCTTTCAGCAACAAAGTTGAAAAAACCTATAATCGCTCCCAGAATATCAAAGCCCTTATTTTTGACGGAAGCCATATCGTTATCCTGTGGGGGTGCTATATCCGAAACGTCCGTTTTATCCTCTGCAAGCCTGTAACCGTTCTTATCAAGCCAATAATAAAGATAAGGGTAGCTTTTCTGAGTTTCAGGTATTAATTCCTTGAGTATTATGTTCTTGCCTTCGTCGTTTTCTATATCATCATATGCCTTCAGCTTATCATGCAATATCTTGTAACGTATCCTTCCGGGATAAAGCTGAGATATGTCAAGCTTTTCTAATGCATTTAAATACTCTTCATTATTGCCTGACAGCCTTAGACATTCAGCCTTCAGGTATTCTACCTGTTCAATACTCAGATTGTTGTCCGAAGGCGCGCTTATATATTCATTGCACAGTGTAAGGGCTTCCTCATAGCTTTTATTATTAAATGCTTTTACTATTTCTTTAGGCTTTTTATATCTACTTTTTCCAATACTATCCAAAGCCATCTTATCAATAGGTTGGTACCTCATGAATGCACCGTTTCCATAGTCTCCGCTGAAAGAAAGATTAACGATGCCTTCATCAGATATACTTTCTTCCCTTATACTCTCAAGTTCAAATATGTAATAAGGCTTGAAATTGTTCAGTTTCAATGTGAACCAGGTCTTATCGCTTTTTATTGCATAATTGTAATTTCTATCTTTGAAGAAGCCCAAGCCGTATGTATCATTCTCCTCTTTCACCATCTCAGCTTCAATGCTTACTTTTATCGTTCTGGTTTGGCCGGGTTTGAACACCATTGTAAATAAATACCATCTTACATCCGGAGTTTGAAGATTAACAGCACCATAGTTATTCTTAAGATATGCAGCATTTCTTGTCTTATAGCTCAGATATTTGCTCCCGTCATGGACACTGAACTTAATAATTCCATTATCGGGAATTCCGAAATTAACTGCAATATCTTTGCTGTCATTTGATACTATAGTATATTCATATTTTGCGTTCACACTTTCACCGTCTATTACAATATAATCGGATTCAAGTGAAACATTGACATCCGATTTGTTAAGGTTGTACAGTCCATAGCCTTTCCAGCCTGTATCACTGCTATCCGCATATGCAGATTCTACAGACACTGCCATTAACAATACAGTTAAGATCAACGCTCTTGTTATCTTACCCAATTTCCCACCTCCGTTTCTTCACCTGTACTGCACCCATTAGATTATTGGAGATACTTATATATTCTAAACAAAACATAAAGCACTTATATTTCCTAAATCAATATTTCATCATCAAAATTGAACCTACTGCTGTGCAGTTGTATGAATTTTTAAGCAGCCTGTGTATCAGAATATGCTGTAAAATCCATTGAAATCTTCATATATATTATTTTATATTATATGACTCGACATTTCAAATTTTTATTCTGCGGGAAAGCGTCCGCAAACTGCAAATTAAGATGAAACGTTTTTACCTCTGTTAAAATATCTTTTTGTTCACTGATTTAAATCTTTTTATATTAGTATTTTATGGGGAAAATTTCTACTACTATTATGCACATTTCCTTATTTCTTTTTCAAATACCATATTAGCGCTTTTCCCTTGCAATACTTTACGTGGATAGTTATTTAACCATTCTTGTACTTTTCCTATCTCTTCTGTGCTATATTTTGCTATTGCAGTTCCATTGGGTATAAATCGTCGTATATGACCATTTACCTGTTCATTTGTCCCTCTTCCCATGAATGATATGGGTGGCAGCAATAAACCTGCGTGCGTATTACCTCTTGGTATCCATTGAGTTCCTTGGCGTATCCAGGGTGCTCC
>JAAYQK010000182.1 GCA_012519325.1 Gracilibacteraceae bacterium
CTCAATGACAGTAAGAGATTGGGCCCGGAATAACATAATCCTGCCTGTCACAGGGCGCAAGGGATATAAACCGATAAAAAAACTGGCAAAGCCTTACCTGCCTGTAATGATAGGGGGGCATACGCAGGAGTGTATCGGCAACGCGGTACACTATGCAAAAACAGGCTATGACGGACTTGTTCAGATCTATCCCATGACCTGCATGCCTGAAATAGTATCCCGTTCCATACTCCCGCAGGTGGAAAAGGACTATAATATACCGATACTTTATCTGATAGTTGATGAGCAGACAGGGGAGGCAGGCTTCCAGACAAGACTGGAGGCATTTGCGGACTATGTATATGCCAGGCATGAGACACAGGGCACTAGACACTAGACACGGTCTTCAGAGTCATCGGCATATTCTTCCGACCTATCCTTGAATTGTGAGAACTCCACCAGTTCGTCCATATGCCCTAGGCTTCTTTTCCAGAGATACAGCATGTACGGTATGAAAAGCGCCAGCAAGTATAGCTTCTGGGAAAGCAATATAAAATCATATATCCCATGGAGCAATACGGGGATAATGAGCCCCAGTATTATGTACTTCCGTCTGTACCGGAGATTTGCAAACCTGGCAATACCCAGGTAATATCCCATTGTCACGGCAAACAGCGCATGAGCGGGTACGGCAGTAAGGGACCTTATAACTGCAGTGCTGAATCCTGTTGAAAGCACATACGCAAGATTTTCAAAAGTGGCAAAGCCAAGAGAAATAAAAACAGAATATACTATGCCGTCATACATTTCATTAAAATTAGTATTCTTCCATATGTATAAGAAGAAGAACATAAACTTAAAGGATTCCTCAACAAATCCCGCCACCACAAAAGCAGTATAACCGGCAGCAATCAGATTGGCCTCTTCCATATCAAATATATTCAAACCCAATTCTACAAAAAGTACAGGGACAACAAGACCGCCGCCAATGAGAAACGCTTTAAGAAGCAGTTTTCTGGGCTCCTTTTCATATTTATCCCTTGTATAAAAGTAGTACAATAAAGCTGCGGACGGGGCAACGGCAGCGGCCAATAAAAGCATTAATACTCCTCACTCTCTATAATTTTTATCTGTTTTTCGCTTAATCCATATAATCTATATATTTCCCTGTCTATTTCATATGTAACAGCCTTTATTGAATTCTCATTTTTACAATTTTCAAGCCTGCAGGCCATTTCAATTATTGTGCTTCCTTCCTCAGGCACAGGTATTTTCATTCTAAGAACCGTATTAGGATAATAATCATAAAGATGCTTGCTGATTTTTTTTGCATAGCATTTGAAATAAAACTCCAAAAGCCTGGAATTAAGTACGGCTGCAATGTATTCCAGAGTTATCCTTCCCTCGTATTCCTTTTTGAGCTTAAGACTGTATACATCCGCGCTGCAATAATTGCCTGATTTATCGACAGCGAAGCGGCTGCTTGAGGATTTGAAAGGATATACTATTTTAGGCGTGTCAAAAACCTCATTGACCCTTCCCCACTGCAGCTGATACCATTTCCTTAACCCCTTCCTGCATTCCCTTCTGTTCAGAAGCTTATCCCTATATCTTGAAATGTAATTAATGGCATTGGGAAAATCCCTTTCATCTTTTATAAAATCCGAATAAATAAGAAACTTATCCGCAGCCTTGATACCATGCTTCCGTATATTGCTGTTCTTAATCCACGGTTTTAGCAATTCTTTCTCAATCTTATTCTCCTTTATCTCCCTTTCGCTAAGAATGAACGCTTTGTCGCAGCCGGTGATTATACCCTGGTAACTATCTGCAATCTCCGCCAGTCTCAAGCTTCCACCCGCTTCTGCCATGGAAAATATTTCATATTTTTCAGGGCTCAGCAGCACCCAGCCCTCATCCTTTAATTCTTTCAACCTGACCTTAAAATGTTCAAAGTTGGACGGAAGAAACAATTCATGCTCATTCACCTTTATGCCCTGTCTCTGCTTGAAAACCGAAGCTTCAGTATCACGGCTTCCCTTCTTAAGGGTGATTATGCATGCTGCAACTCCCGCATCCTGAAAAACATTATCCCCATAGAAATCAATAACCTCTGTGACTGTGCAGCGGTCGGTTATATATTTTCTCAATCCGGCTGCCGAAGGCCCTTCCATGAAGTACCTGGAAGTAATATAACTTAAGCTGCCGCCATCCTTTAAAAGGTCAATACCCTTTTTTATGAAGCAATAGGATATATCGGACTTATCCCTGTATATGCCTTTATACAGCTGCTGCAGGACTTGCTTGTATTCCCCGGATACCTGCTTATGTCCTATATAAGGAGGATTCCCGATTATGTAATCATAGCTGTTGTTCCATAATTGGTATTCCTCCCCGAACATTTCTTCATAAAAGCTGATTTGAGTTTTACTGCCGCTTATAAGGCTGTCACAGCACACAAGATTCACCCTGCACTCCCTTCCTGCCAGTTTCATCAACATTTCGGCCGCTGCATCCAGGGCTTCCCGGTCAATATCGGCACCCCATAGATTGTTTCCCAAAATGAAGCTGCCGATTCCATCCTTTTTCAGAACAGCTTCCAGCTCCTTGTTCCTGTCCAGTATAGCTTCATAGTTTTCCTCAAACTTTTTCTTCAGCACCTGGAAGGCCTTTATAAGGAATAGTCCCGTGCCGCAAGCGGGATCAAGTATTTTGATATATGGGTCCGCCGAAAGGTCAATCTCCGACAGAAGCTTCTCCGTAATTCTATCCACCACTTGAAGGGGAGTATAATATACTCCCTTACCTTTCCTGTCCCTCCGGCTTTTTTTTGCTTGTATGCTATTACTTC
>JAAYQK010000183.1 GCA_012519325.1 Gracilibacteraceae bacterium
ATAATACCTCTCCTTGCCTCGTATATTATGGTTCATGAAAATAAACAAACCCCGCAGGTATTATTTTACCTACGGGGTTTTAATATTGCATCCCATAGGCACAAGCACAAATAGCACTTATGCCTATGGAAAATTTCCTGAAAGGCTTAAGTGCTCTGCCTATGATGATGCAGTCTGACATTTATGCAATTTAACATATTCATAAAATCAGCTCCGTAATTTTTATGTAAAACTGGCTTTCATATAATATAATACAAAGTAAGCCTTGTTGTCAATACCTATAACTCAAGCTTATATATTTCCTTATATTTTTGTTCAAGATAATCTATAAGGTATACGGGGTTTATTTCTTCCCCGGTGGCCTGCATTATGATTTCTGCAGGTTTTTGCAGCTTTCCGTGCTTATGTATATTTTCAGTCAGCCATTCTTTAATTACTTTCAGTTCGCCCTTTTCTATCAACTCATGAAAATTCCCGATTTCTTTCTTTGCTGCATTGTAAATCTGTGCAGAGTATATATTCCCCAAGGCATAGGATGGAAAATAACCAAAGCTTCCCCCTGCCCAATGGACATCCTGAAGCACTCCCTTTGAATCATCCGGGGGCACTATGCCCAGGTATTCCTTCATTTTTTCTCCCCACACCGTCGGAAGATCAGCCACATTAATCTCCCCGTTAATAAGAGCCTTCTCTATTTCATATCTTATCATGATATGAAGGTTATATGTGACCTCATCGGCCTCTATTCTGACAAGTGAAGGCTCTACCTTGTTTATAGCCCTGTAGAAATCCTCCGGAGATATATCCTTCAACTGTTCCGGAAAAAATTTCTGCAGATCCCTGAAGTATTTCTGCCAGAAGCTGCGGCTCCTTCCTATGATATTTTCCCAGAACCTTGATTGTGACTCATGCAGCCCCATGGAAGCCCCTTCACAAAGGGGAGTGCCCTTCAGATCGGCAGATATATTCTGTTCGTAAAGGGCATGGCCTCCTTCATGCAGTGAGCTCATGACAGAGCTTATTAAATCGTTGGGATAGTAATGGGTGGTTATTCTTACGTCCCCCGGGTTTATGCCCGTAGTAAAGGGGTGCTCGCTTTCATCCAGCCTGCCCGCATCAAAGTCATAGCCCATCCTGTCCAGTATAAACAGGCTGAATTCCTCCTGCTTCCCCGTATCAAAATACTGCTTCAGGAATTGGTCTTCCGGTTGATAATCCACTGCCCTTATTTTTGCTGCCAGGGGTACTATCCTGCTTCGCAGCATGCTGAATATTTCATCCAGCTTTTCAACCGTCATTCCCGGTTCGTACAAATCCAGCAGTGTATTGTATTTGTTTCCCTCATAACCCCATAGCTCAATAAACTGCTGGTTATAATCAACAATCTTTTCAAGATAGGGCTTGAAAAGCTCAAAGTCATTATTCTTTTTTGCATCCTCCCATATGGATTCCGCTTCAGAGGTCAATATCACATATTCCCTATATTTATCTTCAGGTATCTTCTTGTATTTGTCATATTCCTTCCTGCATTCCCTCACTGCTGCTTTCATGGTAGGATCCAGCCTGCTGCCGTTATCCGGATCATCAAAATACGACAGATAACTTCCCATCTCATCAGATATAGTAAGCTTGAAAGCTTCCGAAGAAAGCATGCCTATTACTTCCGCCCTCTGGGAGACACCTTTTCTCGGAGCTCCTGTCCTGAGGTCCCAATAAAGCACCGCTATGGCATCATTATAATACCTGATTCTTTTTACCAGCTCAAGAAAACCGTTTTTTGCGGCATCCGACTTCCCGGTCATTAAACTACCCCTCTCAATAAATTTACCGCTTATTTTATCTCAAAAGTACAGGTTACTACTGCCGTTATTTCTTTTTCCAATGAGGATGTATCGTTTATTCCATAATCCGATACTTCTGTTGAGTATAGGGGTGTGATCTGGAACACGCCCATTTTTGCTGATTTTAATGCGCCGATGCTGCTGCCCGTGTTTTGAGATATCTGCTCAGCCCTGTTTTTTGCATCTTTTGTTGCCTCTCCAAGCATGCTGACCTTTAAGTCTGCAATTTTTGTATAGTAGTACTGGGG
>JAAYQK010000184.1 GCA_012519325.1 Gracilibacteraceae bacterium
AAGGATGTCCAAGTGGGTGATACAATTACAGATGCGGATAATCCTTGCAAGGAAGCACTTCCAGGTTACAGGAAGGTTACTTCAATGGTATACTGCGGCATTTATCCGGCAGACGGAGCCGATTACGGCAACCTTAAGGAAGCTCTGGAAAAGCTGCAGCTTAACGATGCGGCACTGGTTTTTGAACCGGAGACTTCGATTGCACTGGGCTTTGGTTTCAGATGCGGTTTTCTGGGACTTCTGCACATGGAAATAGTCCAGGAAAGGCTGGAGAGAGAATACAACCTTGATCTTGTGACTACCGCACCAAGTGTTATATACCATGTTACCAAGACTAATGGAGAAAAGCTTGAGGTTTCCAATCCGACAAATTTGCCTGATCCTCAGGAAATTGAATATATGGAGGAGCCTATTGTAAAGGCCACCATAATGACTCCCACGGACTATGTAGGGGCGATTATGGAGCTTTGCCAGAATCGCAGGGGTACTTTCAGAGATATGCAGTATATGGAAGAAAAAAGAGCCATACTTAATTATGATCTGCCCCTGAATGAGATAATATATGATTTTTTCGACGCATTAAAGTCCAGGACAAAAGGCTATGCTTCCTTTGACTATGAGCTGAAGGGATACCAAAAGTCGGATCTTGTGAAGCTGGATATACTGCTTAATGCAGAAGCGGTTGACGCACTTTCCTTCATAGTACACAAGGACAAAGCGTATGCCCGGGGAAGGTCTATAGCTGAAAAGCTCAAAGAGGTAATTCCTAGACAGATGTTTGAAATTCCCATACAAGCGGCCATCGGAACAAAAATTATTGCTAGGGAAACGGTAAAGGCACTGCGCAAGGATGTACTGGCCAAGTGCTACGGTGGAGATATTACAAGAAAGAAGAAGCTTCTTGAAAAGCAGAAGGAAGGAAAGAGGAGAATGCGGCAGGTGGGAAGTGTGGAATTGCCCCAGGAAGCCTTCATGTCAGTCTTGAAGATGGATGATTAAAAGTGGGTGAAAAGTGGGTGAAAAAATGAAGGAAGTGGGTTTGTATATCCATATACCTTTTTGTAGAAGTAAGTGCCTGTATTGTGACTTTAATTCCTTTCCGTACAGGGAAGATGATGCGGCAGCATATACGGAGGCACTCCTCCGGGAGCTTTATGCATATCAGGAAAGGTACGGCTTTATGTACAAAACAGTATTCATCGGTGGGGGGACTCCCACCGTTATTAATTATATGCTGGTGGGAAAAATCATTGAAAAGCTTGCGCCCCGGGTAAAAGCCGGAGCAGAGATCAGCATTGAATCCAACCCGGGGACTGTAACCCTTGATACTTTGAAGTACTATAGAAGTCTTGGAATAAACAGGCTCAGCATTGGCCTGCAGGCATGGCAGGAAGGACTGTTGAGAGAACTGGGAAGGATTCATACTCAAGAAGATTTTCTAAATGCTTATTACTGGGCAAGAAAATCCGGTTTTAATAATATAAGTATCGATTTAATTTTTGCTCTTCCTAATCAGACCTCCGATATGTGGAAAGAAACCTTGGATAAGGTTATAAGCTTGGGTGTAGATCATATTTCCTGTTACAGTCTTATGCTGGAAGAGGGCACCAGGCTTTATGAGCTGTATAAAGAAGGCAAAGTACAGCTTCCTGATGAGGAGCTGGACAGGGAAATGTATGGGATGGCAGTTGATATATTGGATTACAGCGGCTACAGTCAATACGAGATATCCAATTTTGCACGAAGGGGTATGGAATGTAAACATAATCTGATTTATTGGAGAAATGAGGAGTATATTGGAATTGGAGCCGGAAGCCACTCCAAGCTGGAGGGAGTAAGATTTTGGAATTATAAAGATATTAACCGGTATATCGACTTGGTTACGGAGGGAAAACTTCCGGTGGAAGGGCAGGAGGAATTATCCAGTGGTGAGGATATGTGGGAAACAATATTTCTAGCATTAAGACTAAATGAAGGACTGGATTTGGCAGGTTTTGCAGGTAAATACGGAGTTGACTTTGAAGCAAAATACGGCAGCCGGATTAAAAAGCTTGAGGATCAAGGCCTTGTGTTTATTGAATCGGGTAGGCTTAAGCTGACTGATAAGGGGAGGGATTTATCCAATTCAGTATTTATTGAATTTAGATAATAAAAAACTGTAAAACCTATTGACAAAAATATATGACAATGTTATTTTAAAGACAGAATTAGCACTCAATACAATAGAGTGCTAACAAGGGTGGTGATATTGATGGATATGGGGAACAGGAAAAGACTTATACTACAAGCTATTATAGAAGACTATATTAACCATGCGGAGCCTGTCGGATCAAGGACAATATCCAAGAAGTACCTTACGGGAACCAGTCCCGCAACAATAAGAAATGAGATGTCTGATCTTGAGGATATGGGATATATTGAACAGCCTCATACATCAGCCGGAAGAGTTCCCTCAGACAAAGGCTACAGGCTTTACGTAGATAAGATTATGAAGCAGAATACAATTGATGAAGCTCAAAGGGAAATGATAAGAAGAAAGTTTGTTGATTCCCTGGGAGAGATTGACCGGCTGGTAAAGCATGTTTCAAAACTGCTTTCACAGATGACTCAATATACATCCATAGTGATGGCTCCTCAGTTTAGAAGAACCAGTGTAAAACAGGTGCAGTTTATCAGGATAGATAAAGCTGCGGTATTAGCGGTGATAGTAACAGATGCCGGTATATTAAAGAATATCATTCTCAGATTGAGGCAGGATGTAACTCAGGATACTCTTATAAGAATCAGCAATATGCTTAATGATAAGCTGTCGGGTCTGGGTATAGAGGATATAGAAAGCATTGACCTGCATGATATGCTGAATGATTCCATGGGACACGGGGAAATAATTGAGCAGGTAGTTTCCGAACTGATACAGACATTATTGTATTCAGACACTACAGAGGTGTACCGTGATGGAGTTTCCAACATTTTAAACCTGCCTGAATACAGCGATATCAACAAGGCAAGGAGCTTTCTCAACATAATGGAGGAAAGAGAACTGCTGTTTAAAGTACTGAACGATGTTCGCGGGGATGTAAATGTGAGTATTGGCAGTGAGAACAAGCTTGAACAGTTCAAGGAATGCAGCCTGATAACGGCAACCTATAAAGTTAATGACAAAACTATCGGTTCGGTTGGAATAATCGGCCCGACAAGGATGGAATACTCAAAGGCCATTGCCATTGTTGAGTGTATGACAAAAAATCTCAGTGAGATATTGACAAGTATTCTCAGGAGATAATCTCAAATATAATACTTAAAGGTGGTCAGGATAATGAAGCATAAAAAACTAAAAGAGGAGAAGGCAGAGCAGGTTAATAATACGGCAGAAGAAAACACAGTGGAAGAAGCTACCCAACAAACGGTGGAAGAAGCTACCCAACAAACGGTGGAAGAAGCAGTTCCTGATAAATCGACAGAGACTGAAAACAAAGAGATTCTCGAACTGAAAAAGCAGTCTGAGGAATACTATAACAGGCTTCTCAGAATGCAGGCGGATTTTGAAAACTATAAAAAGCGTGTAACAAGGGAAAGAGAAGACATGTACAATAACGCCCTTGAAACTATAGCTGCACAGTTGCTGCCTGTTGTGGACAATATGGAGAGGGCGGTGGATGTGTTCAGAAAGGATAAGCTGGATGAGCAATATATTTCCGGAGTGGAAATGGTCTGTAATCAGATCATAGACGTTCTTAACAAGAACGGAATTGAAGAAATTGAGGCCCTGGATAAGGAATTTGACCCAAATCTTCACCATGCAGTAATGCGGGTCCCCTGTGAGGATGAGGATGAAAATAAGGTAAAGGAAGTATTCCAGAAGGGGTACATTCTTAAAAATAAAGTAATCAGACCTGTACTCGTAAAGGTGTCGGTAAAGCAATAAGTGACTAAAAGAATAAGGGAGGAAGACTTTAATGGCAAAAGTAATAGGCATTGACCTGGGAACTACAAACTCTTGTGTTGCTGTTATGGAAGGCGGAGAGCCGGTGGTAATTCCAAATGCCGAAGGCGGAAGAACAACACCCTCGGTAGTAGGGTTTTCAAAAACAGGAGAGAGACTTGTGGGTCAGGTAGCAAAAAGACAGGCAGTTACAAATCCGGAGAGAACTGTAATATCAATAAAAAGAGAAATGGGAAGCAATTTTAAGGTAAAAATTGACGATAAAAACTATACCCCTCAGGAAATATCTGCAATGATTCTCAAAAAGCTCAAGCAGGATGCTGAAGCTTATCTGGGTGAAAAGGTTACTCAGGCGGTTATAACTGTTCCTGCATATTTCAGCGACAGTCAGAGGCAGGCAACAAAGGATGCCGGCAAAATAGCCGGTCTTGAAGTACTCAGGATAATTAACGAACCGACGGCAGCATCGCTGGCATACGGGCTTGATAAGGAAGAAAATCAGAAAATACTGGTATTTGATTTGGGCGGCGGTACCTTCGATGTATCGATACTTGAGCTGGGAGACGGAGTATTTGAGGTATTGGCAACAAGCGGCAACAACAAGCTTGGCGGTGACGACTTCGACCAAAGAGTAATAGATTACCTTGCAGATGAATTCAAGAGGGATAATGGAATAGACCTGCGCAATGACAGAATGGCAATGCAAAGGCTTAAGGAAGCTGCGGAAAAGGCGAAGATTGAGTTGTCAGGAGTACTTCAGACAAACATAAATCTCCCCTTTATTACTGCCGATGCAAGCGGACCGAAGCATCTTGATACTACTCTTACAAGGGCTAAGTTCGACGAGCTTACTCACGATCTTGTAGAAATGACTATGGAACCTGCAAGGAAGGCTCTTGCCGATGCAGGACTTACAGCGGATAAGTTGAACAAAGTGATATTGGTAGGCGGTTCAATCAGAATACCTGCAGTTCAAGAAGCCGTAAAGAAGCTTACGGGAAAGGAACCATACAAGGGGATAAACCCTGACGAGTGTGTTGCAATAGGTGCTGCGATACAAGCAGCGGTATTGACAGGAGAGGTCAAGGATGTGCTGCTCCTTGATGTTACTCCGCTTTCACTGGGTATAGAGACTTTGGGTGGAGTATTCACAAAGCTTATAGAGAGAAATACCACCATACCAACAAAGAAAAGCCAGATATTCTCTACGGCTGCCGATGGCCAGAGCAGTGTAGAAATACATGTTCTGCAGGGAGAAAGGGAAATGGCTGCGTACAACAAGACATTGGGAAGATTCCAGCTTAGTGGAATACCTCCGGCTCCAAGGGGGGTTCCTCAGATAGAGGTAACCTTTGATATAGATGCCAACGGTATTGTGCATGTATCGGCAAAGGACCTGGGCACTGGAAACGAGCAGAAGGTGACTATTACAGCAAGCACCAACCTTTCTGAAAGTGATATCGAAGCGGCGGTGAAGGAAGCAGAGAAGTACGCAGCAGAAGACAAAAAGAGAAAAGAAGAGGTTGAAGTAAGAAATAATGCAGACAGTCTGGTATATCAGACGGAAAAGAATCTTAAGGACCTGGGAGACAAACTCACCAGCGAAGATAAAGCAAGGATTGAGGCTGAATTGAACAATGTCAAGGAAGCCTTGAAAGGAACAGACACAGAGGCAATAAAAGCTGCTGCTGAAGAGCTTACTAAGGTATTTTACGACATATCGGGGAAAATATATCAGGCTAATGCAGGGACTCAGGGGCCTGCCGGAGAAGCCTCCCAGGATGACAACACTGTAGATGCCGATTATAAGGTTGAAGACGATAAGTAATTAGTGATACAATCATAAGCAGGATACCTTCTCCAGGTCTCCTGCTTAGTTATGGAATGATAGACACGAGATACGAGCAGGCATCTAAATTACAGACTGGTTTATGTAAAGGTGGAGAAAAATGGCATCAAAAAGAGATTATTATGAAGTATTGGGTATAGACAAGACAGCTTCCGAAGAGGAAATAAAAAAGGCATACAGAAAGCTTGCAAAAAAATACCATCCTGATATGAACCAGGGTGATAAAGGTGCTGAATTAAAATTTAAAGAACTGAATGAAGCTTATGAAGTTTTGAGCGATAAGGAAAAAAAGGCCAGATATGATCAATTCGGCCATGCAGGAGTAGATCCAAACGGCTTTGGAGGTGCCGGAGGAGGTTTTGGTGGCTTTGGCGGTTTTGGCGGCTTTGGTGGTTCAGGTGGTACCGGAGGCTTTGAAGATATATTCGATATGTTTTTTGGCGGCACCGGAGGTTTTGGCAGTACGGGAAGTGCAAGAAGAAAGTCAGGCCCTCAGAAGGGTGCGGATCTTAAGTACGAGCTTGAGATAGAGTTTGAAGAAGCAGCCTTCGGAGTAAAAAAGAATATCCATGTAACAAGAAATGAAACCTGCAATGACTGCAAAGGTACCGGGGCAAAGGCTGGAACCAACCCTGAGACATGTAAGGTATGCGGAGGAAGCGGTGAAGTAAGGTTTACCCAGAGCACTATTTTCGGAAGGGTTGTGAATGTAAGGTCTTGTGATGAATGCCATGGGGAAGGCAAGGTTATTAAGGAGCCTTGTCCTCAGTGCAAGGGCAGAGGCAGAGTAAGAAAAAGCAGAAAAATCACTATTGATATACCTGCCGGTGTCGATACCGGTTCCGTGATGCCTCTCAGAGGGGAAGGGGAGCCGGGTTTGAAGGGAGGGCCCAACGGCGACCTGTATATATATATAAGAGTGAAGCCTCATAAGCTGTTTAAGAGAGAGGGAATAAACCTATACGGCGAGATACCCATTTCCTTTACTCAGGCAGCCTTGGGCGATGAAATAGAAGTGAATACCCTTGAGGGCAAGATTAAGTATTTAATTCCTGAAGGCACACAGACAGGTACTACCTTCAGAATCAGGAATAAGGGCATACCCATCCTGAAGAGTAAAGCAAGGGGAGATCTCTACATCACAGTCAAGGTAACTATACCTAAAAAACTCAGTGAGAAACAGAAAGAACTGCTCAGACAATTTGCTGAAATAAGCGGGGATGAGGCTGGGGAACAGGGAAAATCCTTCTTCGACAAGGTCAAGGATGCCTTCGGAAAGTAAAAGGGGAGTGTCGCAAAACTACTTGACAATTAATTTGCGGCACTTCTTTCGTTTTCCTATTCATGCATATATTGTAAAAATCATTCTTATTATATATAATGTATGGATAATAGATTGTAGCAATTAGTACAAGCCTTGCATACCTTTGTTGTGAGAGGATGATTTGTTTGAAGCACATAGAACTGCAGGTAATAACAACTACAGAGGCATCGGATGCGGTATCCGAGATATTGTATAGTGAGGGAGCAAGCGGAGTGCTAATAGAAGATCCCAATGATTTTAATGCATTGAATGAAGAGGGGAAAAGCTGGGATTATGTTGAAGAGGACTTAATTAAGCTGATGGGAAAGGATGCAAAGGTAAAGGGATATTTTCTTTCTTCGGAATTCAGTGAAGCCGGGTTGAAATCCATAAGAGAGCGAGTTGAAAATCTTAGCACATTCGGTCTTGATAAGGGAAAAGGCCTTGTGACCGTCCGGGAAGTAAGTGATGAGGACTGGGCAAACGCATGGAAAAAGCATTATAAGCCGTTAAAGGCAGGAGAACGGGTAGTAATTAAACCAACCTGGGAGGAATATAAGGCCAAAACCGGTGAGGTAGTTATTGAGCTTGACCCCGGAATGGCCTTTGGTACAGGAACACATGAAACAACGGCCATGTGCGTGAGGCTATTGGAAAGGTATGTTAAGGAAGGCAGTACGGTATTTGATGTAGGCTGCGGCTCAGGAATACTTGGAATAACGGCTGCCAAGCTTGGGGCTGAAAGAGTTATCTGTGTGGATATTGACGAGGTTTCTTACAGAGTAAGCAGAGAAAATGCAGAAATAAATAAAGTTGCTGAAAAAGTGGACATCAGATGCGGAAACCTTCTGGATGCGGTATCCGGCAAGGCTGATGTAATAATTGCGAATATAATAGCTGATACAATCATTTCCTTTAGTGAGGACGCAATGAGATTCCTAAAAAAGGGAGGCATATTTATATCCTCCGGAATCATAAAGGATAGAAGTGATGAGGTTATGAGAAAACTCAGAGATGAAGGCTTCAGTATTCTTGAAGTGCTTTTCGCTGGAGAGTGGTGCGCCATAGCGGCAGAAGGGAAATAGTATGCATAGATTCTTCATAAAAAAGCAGGATATTTTTGAAAACAGAATTATCGTTTCCGGAGAAGACGTTAAGCATATTTCAAAGGTACTCCGTCTAAAGCCCGGTGACAGGATAGTGCTTTGCGACGGAGAAGGTACCGATTACCTGGCGGCTGTTGAAAGCATGAATAAGGACTCAATTGGGACAATAATACTGGGGAAGGAAGCATCAAAGGGTGAACCGGATATTAACGTGGTACTGTACCAGGGCATACCCAAAGCAGCCAAAATGGATATCATTATTCAGAAGTGCACAGAAATGGGTATTAAGAGAATTGTTCCAACCTTTACCGTAAGGACGGTAGTCAGGTTTGAATCCGAAAAGGATGAAAGGAAGAAAGTAGAAAGGTGGACTAAGATAGCAGAGGAAGCTGCAAAGCAAAGCGGCAGGGGTATAATTCCTGTTATCGACATGCCTGTTACACTGCCGCAGGCAATTATGGATGCAGCCGGGCTGGATCTGGTAATTATACCCTACGAACTGGAGACCGGGCTTCCTGTTAAGGAAGTACTAAGAAAAGCAAAAGCCAGAAGCATAGGCTTTTTTATAGGCCCGGAGGGAGGCTTCGAGCCCTCCGAGGTAGAAAGAGCAAAAGATATAGGTGCTGTACCCGTATCATTGGGACGAAGGATACTTCGCACAGAAACAGCAGGCATTGCGGTATTGACAAGCATAATGTACGAGTATGATCAGATGAGGTAGGAGGAAATGCTTTGAAAAGAGCGGCATTTTACACACTTGGCTGCAAAGTTAACCAGTATGAGACGGAAGCAATGATAGAGAGCTTTGAGAAATCAGGTTATGAGATTGTAGATTATTCTGAATATGCTGACGTATATATTATAAATACATGTACTGTCACCAATATGGGAGACAGGAAATCCAGACAGATAATCAGAAAAGCCAGGGACAGGAATCCGGAAGCCCTCGTTGCTGTAGTAGGCTGTTATTCGCAAATAGCGCCCGGGGAAGTACTTGAGATACCGGAAGTAAGCCTGGTGGTCGGTACTAATGAACGCAGCAGAATGGTAGAACTGGTTGAACATGCAATGAGAAAAAAAGAAAAGCTTAATATGGTTAGTGACATTATGAAAGTAAGAGAATTTGAAGACATGCCCATTAAGAATTACAGGAACAGAACGAGAGCTTTTCTTAAAATACAGGAGGGGTGTGACCAGTATTGTACTTATTGCATAATACCCTATGCCAGGGGACATGTAAGAAGCCGCAAGCCGGACAGTATAATGGCTGAGGTAAAAGAGCTCGCAGAGAGCGGCTTCAGGGAAATAGTACTGACAGGAATACATGTTGCCTCATATGGAAAGGATTTGGGAAATACTTCTCTGATTGATATAATTGAAAAGGTTCATGAGATTGACGGAATCCAGCGCATTCGGATGAGCTCGGTTGAACCTAACATAATAACCGACGGATTCATTGAAAGGCTGAGCCGCCTTCCAAAAATATGCAGGCATTTTCATCTTTCTCTTCAAAGCGGTTGTGATGAGACTCTGAAGAGGATGAACAGAAAATACACAACCGGGGAATATAGAAGTGTAGTGGCAAAGCTGCGGGAAGTTTTTGCAGATGTGGCGATTACAACAGACTTGATCGTTGGTTTTCCCGGAGAGACGGAGGAGGAATTTAAGAGAACTGTTGATTTTATTGAGGAGATAGCCTTCAGCAGCATGCATGTCTTTAAATATTCGCAAAGGTCAGGCACACCTGCTGCCAGGTACTCAAATCAGATAAAACCACAGGTGAAGGATGCAAGAAGCAAGGTAGTAACCGCTATTGCAAGAAAAAACGAAGAAAAATTCAAAAAAGCCTTTATCGGGCGCAGTAAATCAGTTCTATATGAGCATGTAATTGATGATGAACAGCTTCTATTCGAGGGTTTGACAGTTAATTACATAAGAGTTGTCTCTGAATCACAGGAGGATATAAAGGGAAAAATAATTGAAACAATTCTTATGGAATTAAAGGAAGACTATATGTTGGGGAGAATACATTAATTTTATTATATATGCAGGATTTAATAGAATTTTGTTGAATAACATTAAGTACGCCATTGAACATTGATATTGCAAGGCGGTTTTTAAAGAATAAATCGGACTGGACTAAGGAGGTGAAGTGATGAAGGATTGCATTTTTTGCAAGATCATAAATGGAGAGATTCCCTGCAGCATGGTTTATCAGGATGAAAGAGTGCTAGCTTTCAGGGATATTAACCCACTTGCTCCGGTTCATGTATTGATTGTGCCAAAGCAGCATATTGAGTCTGCCCAGGCTTTGAATGAGAGCACATCACAGATTGCAGCACATATTTTTAGTAAAATTCCGGGCATAGCAAAGGAATTAGGTATAGCAGAAAGCGGCTACCGTGTGATTACCAATATCGGAAAGGATGGAGGGCAGGCAGTGCCGCATTTGCACTTTCATATTTTGGGCGGGCGCAAGCTTGAAACTGCATTGGGATAATCAAGACAAAAGCTGTTATTGACACAAAATAATCAATTAATGTATAATTAACTGAGTATTTTATCACATTCAACATAGTGCATTGATGGATATGATAAAGCTTCCGGCAGAATTTTTGCCGGGATTTGATTGAATTTGTCCCACTTTGTAACGCAGTATAGCAATATACTATAAGGATTGTTACTTGCGGAGGGAGGGAAATGTATGTCAGAAATCAGAGTTGGTGAAAATGAATCTCTTGAAAGCGCTCTTAGAAGGTTTAAAAAGAAATGTGCAAGGGCCGGAGTCTTGGCAGAGGTTAGAAAAAGAGAGCATTATGAAAGCCCAAGTGTAAAAAGAAGGAAGAAATCTGAAGCTGCAAGAAAAAGAAAAACAAAATAAAGAAGGTTGATGTGAATGTCCCTCAAGGAAGTATTAATGGAAGACCTTAAATCTGCAATGAAAGAAAAGGATGTTATCAGGAAAAATGTTATTACTATGGTGAGAGCCAGTATACTGCAGATTGAAAAGGACAAAAAAATAGAGCTTGATGATGAGGGTGTTATAGAGGTAATTGCCAAAGGAGTTAAGCAGAGGAAGGACTCAATACCTGACTTTGAAAAAGGCAACAGACCCGACCTGGTTGAAAATATAAAAAAAGAAATTGGTATACTGATGGGTTATTTACCGCAGCAGCTTACCGAGGAAGAAATCAACCAAATAGTTTCAGATACGATTTTTGAAGTTGGTGCTCAGAGCATACGGGATTTAGGCAAGGTGATGAGTGCGCTGATGCCCAAGGTAAAAGGTAAAGCTGACGGCAAGTTGGTTAATTCAATTGTAAGGCAGCATTTACAGAAATAAATGGAAATCCATAATGGATTTCCATTTTTATTAAATTATAGGAAGAGGCAATCTTAGGTGCTCGAACCTTATGCTTAACAATTTCCTGTGCCTTTGAAATAGTGGTAAATTGTAAAATGAAGTGTCGCGATAGATAAAAAAAGTGTCCCATAGGGACCAACTCAGCTATAATGTTAAGTGACCAAACCCAACAAAAAGGAGAGAGGTATATGGGACACTTACATTGTA
>JAAYQK010000185.1 GCA_012519325.1 Gracilibacteraceae bacterium
GGCTAAAACCCTTATTAGAGTCCCAGATATCTTGCATCAAGGCAGAATCCGAAAAGTCCTTATTTCTCAATGGTTTCAGCCATATGAGGGTCAAAATATTTGAGGTGTAGATGAAAACCCAAAAGTTTAATAAAGTCCAAATATCTATTGAAAGTACTCGATAGTTGGGGTTGCCTCACATCTGACACCAAATATTCTTAAGCACAACCCCTAAATATCTCTTTTCATCGCATAAATAAACAGAAAGGAGGTGCTATAATGGACGATAAAAATCATTTACATACTGCAGTTGATGAATTGAATCGCATCGTTCATCAGAGCAGCGACGAAGTCAACACAGCTAAGTCTCTTTTATCGTTATGTTATCAATTACTTGTCGGGAATGGAATAATACCCTTCGATGCCTCCCATGGGAGTGGATTTGACGATTACTTAAAGCATAGTGAGATTTGGGATACCAATGCGATTAATGAGTTTTATGATTACATCATGGCATGTAATACCATGACAGTCGGAGATTTAATCACTCTTTATAAAAGCTTATTCAGGGCAGTTTATGGGGCCAAGTCTGCATTAGAAATGATTTCTTTAAAGGGCCTTTCGGAAAAGCAGCTGCTGTTGATTGAAATCCTCGGCAGTACGGGTAAATATGAGCAGGCGGATATCTATCAGACATTTAACGATACATGCTTATCTAGGAACTTAGTTGACAAAATGCCGACGGACGGGCATTGCCTATATCACATGAATAAGCTTATCCAAGGCGGGTTTATCAAACAGGAACAAGTAGCCCACCCGCTGAAAAGCCAGTATGCCGTCTACTCGTTGACGAAAAAGGGGCGCGCAGTTTTCCAGCATGCTTTTGACCGCGAGCCCGTGGAGCCGATGTTTATGAAAATCATCAGGGAGCACGACAACCTGGAGCATGGACTGGGCGTTAGAACCCTGTACGATTTTCTGCGTCAAAGCTCTGAATTTTATTGGGTCAGCTGCGACAGGAAAGAAACAACTCTGACGCTGCTTAGCGGGGAAACCTATATTCCGGACGTCGTTGCAAAGAGCCATGTACCTAACCGCAGGGAACTGCTTACCACAATTTTTGAATATGAGCTCAATACTCACACGCAGGAAAACTTCGAAAAAAAGATGGAGCGTTTTCTTCAGGCCTTCCGGGCGGAAAAGAACTCTGTCAAATGTATTTACATAGTCACTAATAACCGTGAAAATGCATTAGAACTCTCACGGAAAGTGGATGCCTGGGTTAGAAAACGCGGCACGATGGCCCTCATGTCGGTTAAAGTGCGTATAACCACCTTGGTTTGCATCCGTGAGATGGTGCAAAAGAAGCTTCCTATCAGCAGTCCGGAGTACTGGATTGTTTCATATGACTTTCAAAAAGGTATTCGGCCCAAAATCATTAAGCCTACAATTACCTTTAACCAGAAGAGAAATTAAGCATAATGCACGTTAAATAGGGCTATAAAGTGAGGCACTCAAACCAATATGGTCTTGAGTGCCTCATATTATCCTGACTTTAATTAATCCTCCTTGAGTGTATCTAACCTGTTGTAAGGTACCTTTTGAATATATTCTAATAAGACAAGTGATATAGTCCACTCCGCCGAGTAAAAGGCAATGAGAAATGATGAGCAGGATTACTGTAAGCATCTAAATGGATTCAATATGAGACCGCCAAAAACTGAATACAGA
>JAAYQK010000186.1 GCA_012519325.1 Gracilibacteraceae bacterium
ATTCTTAGTGAGGATTGAGCGAGGTAGTAAAAAGAAGCTTTTCTACGACAGGTCATGAAGTACAAGGATATTCTCTGTAATTAGGGGTTCAAGCCGCAACAATATACAGTGCGCTTTGGATGCACACCTTACCTTACAACTAAAACAAAATGAACCTGCACAGAAGTACTGCCGCTGCTAATCCTGCCACATCTGCAACCAAGGCTGCCGCCAGAGTGTGACGAATATTTTTTATTCCTACTGAGCCAAAATATACAGTAATCGTATAAAAAATCGTCTCAGTACTGCTCATTATTATACTTGCCAATACTCCTGCAAAGCTGTCCGCGCCGCTTCTTCTCAATATGTCTGCAAGTATCCCCAGGGCACCGCTTCCCGACAAAGGCTTCATAATGATCAACGGCATCACCTCTTCAGGTATTCCGGCTGCTTTTGTAAAAGGCCTCAAAATATAAAGCAGAAAATCCAATCCGCCGGAACTCCGAAGCATGCCCACTGCAAGGAGCATCGCCCCTATGTAAGGCAGTATCCTGAAGGTTATCAGCAGCCC
Source organism: Gracilibacteraceae bacterium (assembly GCA_012519325.1). GTDB lineage: Bacteria > Bacillota > Clostridia > Lutisporales > Lutisporaceae > BRH-c25. The sequence continues at coordinate 551 of JAAYQK010000186.1, forward strand.
TTCCCCTGCCCCTTCAATGAAGGAATCATATACTTTGACCCCCTTGATATATCCGTAAATCAGGATAAGCAATATGATTATCGGAATAATAAAGCTCATCGCCCACCTCCATATGCTTTTTCAAGCAGCTTGCAGGCTATCACTCCGGTGAAAACAGCAGCAAAGGAAGAAATAACAGCCGGTAATATGATAATTCCCGGGTTTGTTGAGCCTGCGGATGCTCTCAGTGATAACACCGTTGCCGGCAGCATCTGTATAGGTGCAGCATTTACCACCAGAAAAAGACACATTGCATTAGTAGCAGTATCCTTCCTGGGGTTCAGCTGCTGCAGTTCCTGCATTGCCTTCAGCCCCATGGGAGTAGCCGCATTTCCAAGTCCAAGCATGTTGGAGGTTATATTCATTATCATAGCTCCCATTGCAGCACTCTTGGGAGGTATTCCCCTAAAAAGCAGCTTCATTAAGGGTCTTATGAAATCTGATATTTTATCCACCAGCCCTGAATTTTCAGCCACCTTCAAAACCCCGCACCAGAGCATCATTCCTCCCAGAAGCCCTATTCCAAGTTCAACAGAAGCACCCAAAGATGAGAATATCTCTTCCGTAAGGCCTTCAAGCCTTTTCCCCGTAGATGCAAAAGCAACAGCAATGACTATCATGTAAAACCAAAGCTTGTTAATCATTGAAAAAACACCGCCATACATTTTATTAATAATAAAATGTATGGCGGTTATGATGGTTTTATGTGGTTATCAGCTGATATTTTGATTCACCTTGGTAATTTCTATCTTAGCCACAAGCATTCCTTCACTGAAATCCTTAGTTTCATATATGCATTTGCCTCCGGGAGCAAACACATAACCTCCCCCTGGAAATTCTTCATCGGATATCCTCCCTGTCTGTGTTGCTGCTGCTATATACATCCCATACTCCTTTGCGTGCTTACTTAGTTTACTCTTACACTCATTTCTCCACCACTGGAAATGAGATCCCCGTTCTTTGGAACTCTTTCCTATGGGCAATCCGAGTGCGGCACATTCAAAAATCAGATTTGTTCCTTTCTCCGCATACTCTTTGAAAATCCTTTCATCATCAATATCATGGCATATCATCAGTCCAAATTTGCATCCCGAATATGAAAACACCGTGGCTTCGGAACCGGGACTGAACAATTCCGATTCATCAGAGCCTAAGATTCTTTTCCTGTAGTAGTATGCTATCTTTCCATCTTTTGCAACAAACTGTGTTATATAAGGCTTCCCTGTATAGTTCTTTTCTACAAAACCTGCTATAATGATAGTCTGGTATAAAAAGCTCATATCGGCAACCCGCTGAATTGACGGGCTATACATGTATAGTATTGCATTAGAATACTTTAGCGGATTGATGCGTCCGGTAATGTTCATCTCAGGAAAACATACTATATCGACGCCAATCTTTCTGCATTCCTCAAGATATTTATACATGCTGATTATGTTATATTCTATTGCCCCTTTCTGACACTTCATCTGAACAAGTCCCAAGGTTAACTCACTCATAGTCCAACCTCCCCCCAGAAAAAAACCATTTGTAATATACTTCTACACTTGTTATAATTTTCCTTTATTTTTTGTATGATAAAATAGCAAAAGATAATGTTTTACATTGAAGAAAGCTGAGATTATGAGTAACTACACTATATTAGGATCTATCTTGTTTTTCTCTTTATAATCATGCTGCAGCTCATTAATTGCAGGACCTTCGATTATTTCCCCTTCATATGTAAATCTGGAGCCATGGCACGGACAGTCCCAGGATTTTTCCGCATCATTCCATTTCAATTCGCAGCCCATATGAGTACAAGTTGTATCAACAACATGGAGCTGTTCTTTATTATCACGATACACTCCCATTTTGTTTCCATCAATATCCACAATTAACGCCTCATCCTTCTTAACATCAATCTCTTCCGGGACAATCTTCAGCTTTCCCGAGACTAACTTAGCCGCAACATCCGCATTTATTGATACAAAGCTTGTTATGGAGGGATTTAATACGAATCTTGAAGGGTCATACACCTCAATCCAGGGATTCCTGCCTTTAAGAATCAAATCCTTTAATATCATTGCAGAAACTGTACTGTTAGTCATGCCCCATTTCCTGAAGCCCGTCGCCACATATATATTCGGCGTTTTTGAAGTCAGCCTGCCCACATATGGGATTTTGTCAAGAGTTGTGTAATCCTGAGTTGACCATCTATAAAGCAGTTCCTGCACATCATAGTGCTTATTCGCAAATTCCAGAAGGTTTTCATAGTGTTTATGAAAACTTGTTCCATGTGCTGTCTTGTGATGCTCTCCTCCGACAATAATAAGCTCTCCGCCTTCATACTCCTGGGAACGTAATGACCTGCCCGGATCTTCGGCAGTAATATACATACCTCCGGAAAATTTCTCCTTGACTTTTAACGCAAGGGCATAGGACCTTTCCGGGTACATCCTGGCAAAGTAGAAGCCCATGCCGTCAAAGCACGGGAAATGAGATGCAATAACAATATTATCAGCTGTTACCTTTTTCCCCTGATTGGTAACAAGGACACAGGGACTGCCTTTATTTATATCCACCACTCTTGTATGTTCAAATATTGAACTGCCTTCACCATCTACTTTCTTTGCAAGAGCTAAAAGGTATTTACGGGGATGAAACCGCGCCTGGCCGTCAAATTTCACCGCTCCTTTAACCTTGAAAGGAAGCGGGACATTTTCAATGAATGTTGACTTTATGCCTAAACCGGCTGCAGTATTAGCTTCATCTGCTATTTGCTGAACATATGAATCCATTAAAGTATAGACATAGGCAGGCTCCTCGTGAAAATCACAGTCAATTTTTTCTTGCTCTACTAAATCTGAAATGATGCCTATGGCTGTCTCATTCGCATCAGCATATTGCCTTGCTTTTTCCTCACCCATATAATTTTTTATTTTGTTGTATATCAGTCCATGCTGTGAAGTAATTTTTGCCGTTGTATGCCCGGTTGTACCTTGAATGATCCTGTCAGCTTCAATAACAGCTACATTAAAACCTTCTTTTTTGAGCATATATGCGGATGTTATACCTGTTATCCCACCCCCCACTATTGCAACATCCACTTTGATATCATTCCTCAGAGCCGGATAATTAGTCTTGGCGGAAGATGCCATCCATAAAGACTCAGGAACGGTATCAGAACTAATATTATTTTTACTGATGTCTTTTTCCATTAAATTATTCACTCCCTGTTGTTTTTCAATATATTTGCACCATTACCCCTATGCTTTTCACTAAACATATCTTATTGAATTCATACACCGTACAAGATAATATTAGATTATATAAAAGCAGATAATAAGCTTTTTCACGGCATATATATCATTTACGGCTTCACAAAAAATATTCCAATATGTTTCAACAATTAATTTTGTATTATACAAATAATAACAATTATTATTTTCTTTTAAATGCTATTGACTTTTATTGTCATAAATGTTAACATTTAATTGTAGTAGAAATTGTCGAAATATGTTGTTTAATGTAAAAGGAGGAGAAGCAAATGAAGTCAACAGGAATTGTAAGAAAGGTCGATGAACTAGGTCGAGTTGTAATCCCAATAGAATTAAGGAGAACTCTTAACATTGAGGAAAAGGACTCTTTAGAAATATACGTTGACGGAGAACATATTATATTGAAAAAATATGAGCCGGCATGCATATTCTGCGGAAACGCAAAAGACATAGTTCAGCACAAGGGTAAAAACATATGCCCAACATGTTTAGAAGAATTCAGAAAATAACCTTTAAGTACGGGGGGACGTTTCTCTTGTCCGCTTGCGGGATAAGAGAAACGTCCCCCCATATTTTTATTCGCTTACCTTATTCAAATCTTCTAAAATCTGATCCGCGTCAAATCCATGCACCATTGCAGCCTGTTCCACAGACTCTCCTGTAGCGCCAGGGCAGCTAAGACAGTGCATCCCATACCTCAAAAAAACTTCGGCAGTTTTAGGATTTACTCTCAAAATCTGAGCTACAGTCATATCCTTTGTAAATTGCATCTTTGTCCTCCTTTCAAGATTACACCCTATTTTATATATTTCCTTTTTCGGGAGCTTTCTATCCTTTGCAACTTGTTTGATTGCTTCTTTTTTGTCTG
>JAAYQK010000187.1 GCA_012519325.1 Gracilibacteraceae bacterium
AAAGCAATGGTGAATACTTGAGGCAGATTAATAAATGCTCCCGCCATACCTTTCAACTGTCCCAGCAGACTGGTGGAGGTTTCAAGAGAAAAACCCGCCGACTGAAGCCTATCCATTACAATAAACGTATCAAGCACCGTCATTACAGGCATTATACTTCCCCCTACAGTAATCGGTATGGAAAATATAATTATCCTTTTTGCAATTCTTAAGGCAGATTCCATCTTAATCGTGCCGGCAGAATTCACACCTTCTTTAATTTCCTTCCTTCTCTTTCTGTATATATATATAAGTGTAAGAAAACTGGCAAGGCCTCCGATCGTAGTGCCAAAAACCGCTCCTCCGGCAGCTGCCTCATAACCTATAGGCAGAAACACTATTGCCAGTATAAAACCGAAAACTACCCGCGCAATCTGTTCTGTCACCTGTGACAACCCACTAGGGGTCATATTCTGCATACCCTGGAAATATCCTCTGAAGGCCCCGCTTAATGATACGGTGAATATTGCCGGTGCAACGCAAAGAACAGCCAAGTATGCCCCCGGATTTTTTACTGTGTTTACAAAGCTTTGAGCGTTGAAAAACAGCAGTGCCGAGAGTGTTATACCTAAGAAGCCTATCATTGAAAGTGCCACCTTGAAGGTCTTGTGTGCTTCATCCCGCCTGCCTAACTCAATTTTTTCCGACACCAGCTTTGATATAGCTATGGGTATGGAATAGGCAGAGATCGTCAGCATCAGTATGTAAAGCTCATAAGCAGTTTGATAATAAGCCATCCCTTCAGAGCCTATTATCCTGCCTAAGGGTATTCTGTATATCGCACCCAGTACCTTTGATATTATGCCTGCAATTGCAAGAATTGCAGCACCTTTAATAAACGATTGCTTATGAAAACCCATTTTTGACCTCCCAAAAATAACTCAGATGTTTTGCATCGTAATATACAAGACCTTCTCCTTAATTCACATATTCGAAAAGTAAATTATGACAATACAAAAGCAGATGCTTATGCTATTTTTGCAATGATAAACCTTTTTCCCAACATATGCAAGCATAATTATTCTAACATATCTGTTCATAACTAACAAAACTATTTAAGCATATGTTCCACACTAAACATATTACATTAAATTGATTCATATATCTAATATAGCCAAAAATCAGGTATAATAGAACAAAAAGTAGCAGCCTCTTCGACTACTACCTTCGTTTATTCTCCATTACTGCTCCATTTGCTTACCGAGGAAACTGGCTGCAGTTTCCGACAATTTTACCTCCAGTTCCCCCATCTGCACGTTTGGATCTTTAGAAAGTAATAAAACTGCTCCTATAGAATCACCCTGAGTTATAATCGGTGCTATTACTCCTGAAGTATATCTCGGTGCACCCTCTTCATCAGCAGATATGTTGATCATTTTATTCTCTCCGGTAAGGCTGAGAACAACTGTTGTCTTATCCTCCATTATCCTCTCCAGAGAAGGGCTTACTCTTTTTTCCAGCAGCTCTTTCTTTGGCGCTCCTGCGACGGCAATAATGGTATCCCTGTCAGCTATGCATGTAATATGCTCCATGGAACTGTGAAGAGATTCTACATATTCTTTTGCAAAGTCGCTGAGTTCGCCAATGGGGGAGTATTTCTTAAGTATTACTTCACCTTCCCTGTCCGTGAATATTTCCAAAGGATCTCCTTCTCTTATGCGTAAAGTTCTTCTTATTTCTTTCGGTATTACAACTCTACCAAGGTCATCTATCCTTCTTACAATTCCGGTTGCTTTCACCCTAAAACCTCCTTTATAATTTACATAATCGTTGTAATGATTATTATTTTACCAACTACATTTTTTTATACACAATTTTGTAAATTATAGTTAATAAGAAAAAATGCAGCCTTACGACCGCATTTTTCATATTTACAACTATTCTCCTCTTATTTTAGATTTTTAGTAAACTTCTCAATCTCTGCTTTTTTTCTCATTTCTTCAAGCAGCTTTCCATATTCCAAGCTCTTCTTTTCATATAGCATGTTTCCCTTCAGCTGTTCCTTGACATCCTCCAGCTTATCCAGCTTGCTGTCCTCAACTTTTATAATATGAAAACCAAAGTCAGTTTGAACTATTTCGCTGATTTCACCGGGCTTCAGTGCAAATGCCGCTTTTTCAAAGGGCTCTACCATGTCCCCATGCCTGAAATAATCAAGGTCTCCGCTGTTTTCTTTTGCGCTGGGATCCTTTGAATACTGCTTGGCCAGCTCAGCAAAGTTCTCCCCTGCTTTTACCCTTGCAAGCATTTTTTCAGCCTCTTCCTTTGTGTCCAGCAGTATGTGGCTTGCCTTGACGCTCATGAATTCATCCTGATGGGCATTATAATAATTCTTTAGCTCTTCATCAGTAACTGTTATATTTTCAGTAAGCTTATCAGCAAGCTTGCTAATTGTAAGATCCTTTTTCACAGATTCTTTGAAATATTCAAGGTCAATGCCCTGTCCTTTCAGGAATTCATTGAACCTCTCCTCTGAGTCAAAGTATTTTCTGGCATTTTCAATTTCTTTGTTCACCTCGTCATCGGTAGTAACAATTCCAAGTTCTGCAGCTCTTTTCAACTGAAGCTTTTCATCAATCAGCATGTCCAGAAGTTTTTCTCTGGCAACATCGCCGAACTTCCTTCCTTCAACCTCCTGATCCCACACTTCCGTTCCAAACTGCTGTTCATACTGGGTCTTAAATATATTAAACATTTTATTGAATTCTTCTTTTTTAATTTCTTCGCCGGAAACCTTTGCAACAACAGTTTTATTATCAACCTCCGGATTCACTCTGACCATATTGCAGGCAGTCAGAAGTACTATCAGCAGCATAAGTGCCAAAGATACCAGAAGCAGCCTGCTTTTTTTATTAAACAATTTTCATCGCTCCCCTACATATTTTTAGTCAAGGTTAATTATACTCTATATCAACTGTTCTGGAAACTATTAATTTTTTCTAAGAACTCTTTCAAGAACCTAATATACTCATCCGGTTTGTTCTCATCGGCCTTTACGGTAAAATATGGCTGCCCGCTTGCAGTGAAAAGCAGTCTGTCAGTATATTCCCCTGCTACTCTTATAGCAGTCTCGGGCTTAATGCTTTTATCTGTGTTGAATTTCACTATAATATTGTTTTTCTTTTGGGCTATGGACACTATATTGCATTGACCGGCCAAATGCTTTATATAAGATATATCCAACAGATTTCTGACAACCTGCGGCAAATCTCCGAATCTGTCTTCTATCTCCTCTTCAATGTCATATATGTCCTCCTGGCTTCCAATGTATGCTATTTTCTTATAAATCTCAATTTTTTGATTCTCATCGGGTATATAGCTTTCAGGAATAAATGCACTTATATTAAGCTCTATTGACGTATCGACGGCTTCAGTAACTTCTTCACCCTTAAGCTCCTTTACGGTATCCTCCAAAAGTTTTATATATAGGTCATAGCCTATGGCTTCCAAATGTCCATGCTGCTCCCTGCCCAATAAGTTGCCCGTTCCTCTGATTTCCAAATCCCGCATTGCTATTTTAAAACCGGAGCCAAATTCGGTGAATTCCCTTATAGCCTGAAGCCTCTTTTCCGCAACTTCATTCAGCACCTTATCCTTCTGATATGTCAAATATGCATAGGCGAGCCTGTTGGAACGCCCAACTCTTCCTCTGAGCTGGTAAAGCTGCGATAATCCCATTTTGTCCGCATCACTTATTATTATTGTGTTTACATTTGGAATATCAAGGCCTGCTTCTATAATAGTGGTACATACCAGCACATCATATTCATTATTATAAAAATCCAGCATGGTGTCCTCAAGAATCTTTTCCTCCATTTGTCCATGAGCTACCGCCACCCTTGCTTCAGGCATCATAGCCTTAAGCTTTGCTGCAACTTTCTGTATGCTTCTGACACGGTTGTGCAGATAATATACCTGTCCGCCCCTCCCTATCTCTTTGGCAATTGCTTCTCTGATAACCTCTTCATTATACTCCATTACATAGGTCTGAACGGGATACCTTTCTTCCGGGGGCTCCTCAATTATGCTTATATCCCTTATGCCTGCAAGAGACATATGCAGTGTCCTTGGAATAGGAGTTGCAGTCATCGTCAACACATCCACATTCTTTTTCAAACTCTTTATCTTTTCCTTATGAGCAACGCCAAACCTTTGCTCCTCATCAATTATCAACAGACCCAAATCCCTGAATGCCAGATCATCCTGCAGAAGCCTGTGAGTTCCAATAATTATATCCACATTTCCATTCTTTATATTTTGAATTATCCTGCTTTGCTCTCCATGAGTCTTGAATCTGGATAGAACATCTATATTAATAGGAAAATTGGCAAACCTTTGTATGCAAGTGTTATAATGCTGTTGTGCCAATATTGTCGTAGGAACCAGAATTGCCACCTGTTTATTATCCATGACACATTTGAATGCTGCCCTGAGGGCAACCTCAGTCTTGCCATATCCTACATCTCCGCACAGCAGCCTATCCATTACCCTGGAGTTTTCCATATTCCTCTTTATCTCTTCAATACACCTCAGTTGATCCTGTGTCTCCTGATACTGGAACATGTCCTCAAATTCTTTCTGCCATCTGGTATCCTCCAAAAAGGCGAAGCCCTTTGCCTGCTGCCTTTCTGCATATAGCTTCAGAAGATCTGCCGCCATAGTCTCTATAGCCTTCTTGGCCTTTGCCTTTACCTTTACCCACTCCGTACCGCCCAGCCTGTTAAGCCTAGGCCTCTTGTCCTCTGCTCCGATATACTTCTGAATCATATCCAACTGGTCTGTCGGTATATAGAGCTTGTCATTTCCCGAATACCTGATATGCAGATAATCTCTGGTGGTGTTGTCTATCTTCAGCTTTTCTATACCAATGTATTGTCCGATACCATGATTCTCGTGAACAATAAAATCTCCCGCCTTGAGGTCTGTAAACACATTTATAGCTTTGCCTTTTTTCTTTTCACTCTTCTTCTTGCCCTTTGAACCGAAAGGTTCTATATCACTGATTACCGCATATTTAATCGATGGAAAATCAAATCCGCTGTTCAATATTCCCGGAAGTATGATTACATGTCCTTCCTTTAGCTCAATATCAAGCTCATTCTTAAATACTGCATCAATATCCCTGTCTCTTAGGTCTGAGGCAAGTCTCAAACCCCTATCCTTTGAACCTTAAAGTATTAAGACCCTGTATTTTTGCTTTTTCCATACGGAAATCTCTTCCATTAACATGGAAAGCTTTCCATGGAAAGGATGCATTGACCGACTTGTAATACTTATTGTTTTCTGAGGAATAAGATCGCTGCTGCTCTTATACAGTGAATCCAGACAGACTGTTTTTTTCCCTCGTATTCTTTGAATAATATCCTCATAGGAAAACAAGGAGTCAAATTGCCCCGATAAAACCTTACCATTCTCCAGAAGTTGATTGAAATACTCCCTGAATTCCAGGCTGATGGTATCGCAGCGCTGTTTTATCCTGTTGGCCTCATCTATGAAAATAATACAATCCTTCATATAATCGATAAAACTATAATTCTTATTCGGAAAATATGGCGAATACTTTTCAATTCCCTGAAAGTGTATACCCTGCCTCATTTTTTCAATATCCTCCGATATTGTTTCCCTTATCCTTACATCGGAGGTTTTCTTCCTGCGGTCATTTCCTGAGGCCCTAAGCCTTGCCGAAAGCTCTGACTGAAGGTTTTCTGCTCCTTCAAGGAATTCATCCCCTGTAATGATGAATTCCCTTGCAGGTGTAATCCTGATTTTTTTAACTTTACTTATGGAGCGTTGGGTTAATACATCAAAGTACCGAATAGAATCAATTTCATCATCAAAAAGTTCAATTCTTACTGCGTTCTGATGTATGGGAGAAAAAAAGTCGATTATTCCTCCTCTTATTGAAAACTGACCTTTCCCCTCTACCATGCCAATACGTTCATATCCTGCCCTTATGAAGTATTCCTTTATTTCATCCAATGAAACGGTTTCTCCAACTGAAAACTCCCTGACCATTGATGCAAAAAGCTCAGGAGACACTGTCCTGGTGAGCAGTGCCTCTATGGAAGTGCAGACAATACAATTCTTGCCGCTGATAATATCATCATATGTCTTTAAACGATTTTGCAAAATCTCATTGCTTCTGGCATCGATCCTGTGAAATACCAATTCCCTGCCAGGCATTAAAGCCGCCATATCAGTATCAAAAAAAGAAATATCCTCATAAATTTTCCTTGAAAGCAAGTCATTATGTGTTATAAAAAGGCATGGTTTCCTAAAATGCCTACATACAAATGCAGCTGCGACAGCCTTTTGTGTATCGGAAATACCATAGACTTCTACAATATTTAAATTTGTTTGAAGAGATGAAAGCAGTTGGTTAAACTCTTCCATTTCATAAAGAGGCTTAAGCATGTTGTCAATGCTCAAGTTATCACCTCCTGAGCCAGAATCAAAAAGTCAGGAACAAAGGCGGCTATAGCCGCCTTTAAAGCATTGCCTTCATTTTTCTCTATTATACCTATTCATTGCTGAATTTATCCCGTTTCTTACTATTTCCTCGATGGCCAGGGACGAATTTTTAACGGCTTCTTCTATCAAAGGTATTTCTTCATTTGAAAATCTGCTCATGACATAATCAGCCAAATCCATAAAATCCGGCTGTCTGCCGATACCTATCCTGATTCTGGGAAACTCATCCGTTTGCAGCAAATATATTATCGACTTCATTCCATTATGGGTACCTGAGCTTCCTTCCGGTCTTATCCTGATTCTTCCGATATCTATATCCACATCATCATATACCACTATAAGCCTGGACATGTCGCACTTATACCAGTGCACAAGTTCATATACGCTTTCTCCGCTCAGGTTCATATATGTCTGGGGCTTTGCAAGCACAACCTTCTCTTCCCCTATCAAACCTTCTCCCAATACCGCCTTGTGCTTTATCCTGTTAATACTGATATTGTGGGCAGAAGCAAAATAGTCCAATACCATAAAGCCCACATTATGCTTTGTATATCTATATTTATCTCCGGGATTCCCCAGACCAACAATCAGATACATAATTACCTCCGGAATACTAGGTATTATTAGTCAAACAGCTTGCTCAAGGACAATCCTTCATATATTCTCTTTATTGCCTCTGCAAATAAAGGTGCAACAGAGAGGACTTTTATTTTGTCTGCCGGCTTACCGGCAGGAAGAGGTATCGTATTTGTAACAATTAGCTCTTTAATCACAGAATCTCGTATACGTTCAAAGGCAGGCCCCGACAAAATGGGATGTGTGCAAGCAACATAAACTTCTCTGGCGCCCATATCCTTCAATACCCTTGCAGCGTTTACCAGTGTACCTGCCGTATCAACCATGTCGTCGATTATTATACAGTTTTTATCTTCAATATCTCCTATGATATTCATAACCTCCGACACGTTTGGCTTCGGTCTCCTCTTGTCAATTATCGCCAGAGGGGCATCAAGCTTGGTAGCAAGGGCTCGCGCCCTTGTAACTCCTCCCACATCAGGAGAAACTACAACAATATCGTCAAGCTTTTTATTGATGAAGTAGTTGACAAAAAGGGGTGCTGCATATAGATGATCCACAGGGATATCAAAAAAGCCCTGAATCTGTGGAGCATGAAGATCCATTGTAATTACTCTGTCGGCACCTGCTGCTTCTATAAGGTTGGCAACCAGTTTTGCAGTAATAGGTTCTCTAGACTTTGATTTTCTGTCCTGCCTGGCATAGCCGTAAAATGGCATTACTGCATTAATTCTCCCTGCAGAAGCCCTTTTTAATGCATCTATCATTATTAATAGCTCCATGAGATTATCATTTACCGGAGTACTGGTAGATTGAACCACAAATACATCCGAGCCTCTAATAGACTCATTTATACTCACTGATATCTCACCATTGCTAAAAGTACCGACCTGAGCATCGCCCACAGGTATGCCAAGATTAAAGGCTATATCTTTAGACAAATCTTTATTGGCATTACAATTTAGGACTTTAATGCTCTTCCCATGTACATTCATTTCAACAGAAACCTCCCAAAATATTATTTATTTTTTCTTTTAGTTACCCATTCCTCTTTATTTTCCTGTTTTGCCCTGCCAATAGCCAGGCTGTCACGAGGAACATCTTTTGTTATCGTTGTACCAGCTGCCACATATGTATTCTCATTTATCCTTACCGGTGCAATCAAGTTGGCATTACAACCTACAAAAGAGTTATCTCCTATATATGTCCTGTATTTGTTTTTCCCGTCATAATTGACAAATATAACTCCACATCCAATGTTCACATTGCTGCCGACATCACCGTCGCCTATGTAAGCCAGATGTGAAGCTTTTGAATTGTCACCAAAGTTGGAATTCTTCATTTCAACAAAATCGCCGATTCGGACATGCCTTCCAATTGTATTGCCAGGTCTTATATATGCAAAAGGACCAATGGAAGTGCCTTCTCCTA
>JAAYQK010000018.1 GCA_012519325.1 Gracilibacteraceae bacterium
ATGTAACTGTGGATGCCGCATCCCTATGCATCAAGTCGGGAAATGCAGTTATGCTGCGAGGAGGAAGCGAAGCCGTCAATTCCAACATAGCACTTGTAAAATCATTAAGGAAAGCACTTATTGCATCAGGCTTGCCGGAGGACTCAATTTCAATCATTGAAGATACTTCAAGGGAAACCGCAGCCAGGTTTATGAAGCTGAACGAATATATAGATGTTTTGATACCCAGGGGAGGGGCAGGGCTCATAAAGTCCGCAATAGAGAATTCCACCATACCTGTTATTCAAACTGGCACAGGAAATTGTCATGTTTATGTTGACAGCTGCGGTGACCTGGATATGGCCGAAAAAATTGTCGTAAATGCCAAAACCAGCAGACCGGGGGTATGTAATGCGGAAGAAAAGCTTCTTGTCCATAAGGATGTGGCGGATGAGTTCATACCGAGGGTAGTAAAGAGCCTGAGAGAAAAAGGAGTAGAGATAAGAGGCTGTGAAACGGCGGTAAAACTATCAGGGGATGTAAAACCCGCATCGGATATTGACTGGCATACAGAGTACCTTGACTATATAATTGCCGTTAAGGTTGTGGACAGTATTGACGAAGCAATAGAGCATATCAACAGATACGGTACAAAGCATTCAGAAGCAATTGTAACGGAAAACTATTCCAATTCAAGAAGGTTCCTGGATGAAGTTGATGCTGCAGCCGTATATGTTAATGCATCCACCAGGTTTACCGACGGGTTTGAATTCGGACTGGGAGCAGAAATTGGGATAAGCACCCAGAAGCTTCACGCAAGAGGGCCTATGGGGTTGAAAGAACTGACATCCACAAAGTTCATAGTATACGGCAGCGGGCAGATAAGGTAAGAGAGAATAAGAGAATAAATTACAAATTTGTAACATATACAGGAGTTTTGCGATATTTAGCGAAGTACTTTATTGTATCTTATGGGCATCTGTGAAAAATATCTTTATTTTTCACAGATGCTTCCGGAAAAGGAGAATTAGGATGTTAAACAGTAAGAGTCGCAAAACTGGCATTTTATTATTAATTGCAATTACCCTGGTACTTTCCGTTGCTGTTATAAGCTCTGCGGATGGGGTGACCCCAGGTTCGGAACAGGATCCCATCGTTACACAGAGCTATGTAGAACAAAAATCGGAGCAGATCAAGTATTATATTGACAATCTGATTGCACAGGAAACAGCTAAGTTGAAGGCTGAGCTGGAGCTTAAGGAACAGGAGATAGCCAAGCTGAAGGAAGAAATTAAGATTGCAGCAAGCGGGGCCGTCAAGTTTAAGGTAGTGGAAATGCAAAAAGGCCAGATCCTTATTGCAGGGGAAGGTGCGGAAATAATACCGAGATCCGGAAAGTTTTCCGCTATAGAAGATGCCTTCGGAGGCCTTTCTGATATTACTGCGGCAAGGGACCTTAAGAACGGCGAGGCCGTCGTAAATAACCATATGTTAATAGCGGCAAGGGGAGAAGGCAGAGGGTTAAAGGCTCTTGCAGACAGGTCTTTTCTTATAATCAAAGGCACATATACTTTACAGTAGGTTTCAAGGGGGTACTTGGGTATTCCTTACGGTAAATACACGGGTAACACCAAATACACGGATAAACTACGGAACATAGGTTGGGTTTGGTATCTTTAGTGTTATCCGTTTTTTGTATTTACTTTGCAATTATATGGTAATAATACTATAATAACGAGGAGAAAAGATGTCCCTACTGATGCGTTATAATATGAATCAGGGGAAATTTTTTGCACTATTTGAATTCAATGTAAAATGTTTAGTGTAAAACATATAGGAAGTGAAAAAATGAACGAAAGCTTGATAATTGGTACGATATTAAAAATATATGGCAGACTAATGCTCTGCTATGAAAACAGCATGTTTTATATGGTTCTGCAAAAGGTGGGACAGGGCTTTGGAAGGCTTGCAGCTTCAAGTAGCATATTGAGCTTTTTTGATAGGGAATGGAATATAGTCAATGTATGGAAGGAAAGTTATATATTCAGAATACTTATATTGCCTTTAAGACTCCTAAGATATGCTTCACAGAGATTCTCAGGGGTCGTAAATACAGTTATTGAAGACAGTATAGTGCTGAAGGTTGTAAGGGTTTTCTTAGAGAATCTGTTTAATATGAGCTCCAGGGTTTATGGACTGTTTATTATAGCCTTTTCCGCTGTTCAGGGACTTTTGGGTTTTTCTGATATGAGTAAAATAGTGCAATTGGCATTATTTATGGGCGGAGCAGCGCTGATAATTATAAACAGGCCTGTGAAATCACTGGCAGAGGGGAGCATAATTTGCAGGGCGGCATTTGGCTTTTTTGGCATATGGGGAAATACTCTTTCCAATAATGGGGAAGAAAAGCTAATACCGCAAAAATGCTTTGAAATAACTGCAGTTATAACAGGAATATTATTGGGAGCACTATGGCATTTTTTGCAGCCTATGACTTTT
The DNA here is from genome assembly GCA_012519325.1 of Gracilibacteraceae bacterium. GTDB lineage: Bacteria > Bacillota > Clostridia > Lutisporales > Lutisporaceae > BRH-c25. The sequence continues at coordinate 2,479 of JAAYQK010000018.1, forward strand.
ATTATAGCAGTCGGAGGGATTGCCGCTTTCGTATTGGTGCTGTGGAGGTATGAGATAGGAGTTTATGCCGTTGTGGGATTTATCCCGTTGGCTCCCACCACGGCTCTGCTTGGGCTGATCCTGCTCACCGCAATATCCTTTTTTATCAGATTTCTCAGGGATAAGAGCATAAAGTTCAGGGTAACAATTCTGGACTATTTTGTAGTAATGTTCGGGCTTGTGCTTTTCTACAGCTTCATTACTTCGTATACTCCCGGCAGCAGCATGCTTGCATTAATGATACATATGGCATTCATAATATTTTATTTCATATTGGTGAATACAGTAAAGACCAGGCAGCAGCTTTATGCTCTGGCAGCACTGCTGGTGCTTTCTACAACCGTCACATCTCTCTATGGATTATATCAGCTGAAAACTGTGGGAGCCACCTCTGAAGCATGGGTGGATACAACACTTTTTGAGGATATAAAAGCCCGGGTGGGCTCCACCTTTGAAAATCCCAATGTATTGGGAGAGTACCTGGTACTCATCATACCTGTTGCCATTGCCATGCTGTGGGGACAGAAGGGATGGATTTCAAAGCTTGTAACTTTGGGGCTTACGGCCCTTATGCTGGGATGCTTGGTTTACACATATTCCAGAGGTGCATATGTAGGGTTGATGCTGGCTCTCGCTATTTTTGCCGTATTAAGGGACAGGAGGTTTGTAATTCTTGGTGTAATCGGACTGATGATGCTTCCCTTTTTGCTGCCTGCTTCCGTAATCAACAGGTTTACTAGTATCGGAAACCTGAACGATACATCATCCTTCTACAGGATTTCAGTATGGCTGGGGTCTTTAAGACTGGCAAGGGATTATTGGCTTTCAGGCATAGGACTGGGCTTGGAGCCCTTTAAGCTGGTTTATCCCAAATATTCTCTTAATGCTGCATATGCCCACCATTCCCATAATATTTATATGCAGCTTTTGATAGAGACCGGGATAGCAGGCCTATTGATGTTCTTTGCAATAATAGCGGTTTACTATAAGACTATGATGGCAGGCTTCTATAAAACCAAAGACAGATTCATTTCCACTTTTATGATAGCTATTGCTTCCGGCATGGCAGGATACCTGGCCCAGGGAATGGTTGAGAATATATGGTACAACAACAGGGTGCTTCTGACCTTCTGGGTCATGCTGGCTTTCGGGATGCTGGCCAAAGCTCTTATTTCTGAGGATAATGAGGTAGAAATATGATTAAAGTAATACATGTATTAAGCGACATGAAAATAGGCGGGGCAGGCAGCTGGCTGCTGAACCTGCTTGGTGCAATAAATAAGGAAAGGTTTGAAATTAAGGTTGTGCTTCCGCAGGGGAGCATGCTTGCGGATAAGATAAGAAATTCAGGCTTCGAAGTAATATTTGTGGAGGGCATTAAAGATAAATCCTACGATGCCAGGGCTGTAAATGTTTTATACTATATATTCAGGGCAGAAAGGCCGGACATTGTACATACCCACGCATCACTGTCCGCAAGGCTTGCTGCGCGGAGGGCAGGAGCAAGGATTATTAACACCAAGCATTGTATTGACGGCAGGATAACCGGTATCAGGAGATATGCGGGCGCTTTTATTAATGACAGGTATTGTGACAGCATAATTGCCGTATCGGAGGCTGTAAAGCGGGATATTGCCGAAAATGGGGTGACCAATGATAAAATTTCGGTAGTATACGGGGGGATAAATCCTGTTAAGATACTCGATAATAAGGAGAAAAGCCTTGTCAGGCAGAAATGGGGAATTACCGAAGGAGAAACAGTTGTGGGTATCGTAGCCCGGCTTGCCGAGGTTAAAGGGCATAAATATTTTATTGATGCCGTGGAGATTATTTCCCGGGACAATGCTGATGTCAGATTTTTGATTGCCGGTACCGGGCCAAAGGAAGAAGAGCTGAGAGAGCTTGTTAAACAGAAGGGGCTTACTGATAAGGTAGTTTTTACAGGCTTTGTGGATAGAATTTATGAAATATTCAATATTATTGATATTAATGTGATTTCTTCCCTGTCTGAAGCCCTCTGCCTGTCATTAATCGAGGGTATGAGTGCCGGTAAGCCGTCTGTAGCTACGGATACAGGAGGGATACCCGAGGTGGTTAAGGACGGGTATAACGGATTTCTTGTTCCGCCGGGGGATGCTGAAAGGCTGGCTGATGCAATACTTAAGCTGATTTATGATCCTGAGCTGCGAAAGACAATGGGCGACAGGGGAAGAGAAATGATGGAGAAAAGTTTTACTGCCGATATAATGGCTGAAAAAATAAAAGAATTGTATGAATCTGTGGTAAGGAAAAACAGAGGGGAGTAAGGTGAAGAATATGGCTTTTAGGAAAATAAATATTATAGACATTATTATAATTCTGATGGTAGTATTGATTGCGGTTAGCGGTTATATGTTTTTTTTCCGGGACAGCAGCAAGCAGGTATTGGATACGGGCAAAGTAGTGTATGATTTTGAAATAACCAATGTAAGTAAGGATTTTGTTGATGCTATAAACCCGGGAGATCCCATAAGGGACAGTACCAGGGGAAATGAGCTGGGTACTATTGTAAGCAAGTCCTCAAGGGGCGCCACAATGCTTAATGAAGACCTGATTAACGGAGGATATGTGATAGCTGATGTTCCTGATGCCTATGATGTGGTCATAACAATAGAGGCTGATGCCAATATAACTCCGGCGAATATAATAATCGGAGGCGCCAGAGTGAAGGTAGGCAAGAAGTTTTTTATTAAGGGCAAGGGATATGCAAATCAGGGCTTCGTTACAAAGATGACCTTGATTGGACAGTAAGGAGGGGTTGATATGCTTTTGGATGAAAAAGGAAGATTGTTCGGAAAAATCAGTATTGTTGATATAGGTGTATTGCTGCTCATTGCTGTACTTATCGGCGGAGTGTATTATAAGTTTTTTATGGTTGACAAGGATCAGAATGCTGCAAAGTTTGATACCATTGAGTATAAGGTGCTGGTGGAGGAAGTCAGGCAGCAGTCGGTGGATGCCATGGAAATAGGAGCCGATATATATGATGCCAAGACTGACAGCCCTATGGGAAGGATAGAAGACATCGAAGTCCTGCCGGCAACAGGCCAGCTTACCAAGGCAGACGGTACCGTGGTAATAGCGGAAAAGCCTGAAAGATTTAATGTTCTTATAACAATAAAGGTACCCGGTATAGAGACAAAATACGGCTTCAGGGCAAACGGCAGGCTGGATATAAACAGGGAATCCCAGCAGGTATTGGATACCAGAATGATAGAAGTGGTGGCAAAAATAGTAGATGTAAAGAATCTGAGCAAGGGACAGTGATATAATAAATCCTCTTATTATAATGAATAAGAGGATTTATTATATTTTGTTTAGTTATTAATCGGCTTCTTATTTGAATATCTGGTACCGATGCACATTATAACCGCAAAGACAATCAGATATGCAACAACTGCCATTTTGTGAGAAAAACAGGCAGCAATTATCATGAAGATACACCCTGCTATAGAAGCGATAGGCATCACATACCTTTTGAAGCTGTTTAAATCTGTTCCCCTTTTCATCATCATAATGAAAATAGGAATATACATTGCATAAATAGTAACTATAGGTAATTCCGAAGAATCAAAACAGAAAAATCCAAACCATGGGTCTGTTAAGTTGGCGCCGTAGAAGAATAATAACCATATGCCGCAGAGAAGCAAACTGAATATGGATGAATTTACAGGCATATTGGTCTCACTATCAACCTGTTTAAATACATTCGGCCTTGGCCCGAAGCCTCTTACCGCCAAAGAATAAAGTCCGCGAGTGCATCCAAGCATTAGCCCGTTTAAAGTTCCCAGGCAGGAAATAATAACAAATATGAAAATCAGCGTGCCTCCGATAGTGGAGAATATTGTCTGAAACGCAAGCTTTGCTCCTGCTTCGCCTCCTGCCATCATAACTTCGTTTGGTACTGTTCCGGCCAACCCGATATAATAAAGGATATAAATAAGCATAGTGCCGAAAGTTCCGCCAACAAGAGCTATCGGAAGATTTTTCTTTCCATCCTTCAATTCAGCATTGATGGAGGTGGCGACAATCCAACCCTCATAAGCAAAAGCAGTAGCAACAACAGCCGTAAACAATGCACTGGAAGTATTCATTTTTGTTACTACCGTTGTAAAATTCTGAACCGTCATACCGCTGATAAGTCCTATGATTGTCCCAACCACAGCCATTAGAAGCAGTGGGATAAGTTTTATCACAGTTGTACTTACCTGAAATTTGCCTGCCAAAACCGGTGATAATGAATTTAATGCATAGCTGCCTACCAAAAATAGGCATGCAATAGTCATGCACTCTCCGCCTGTAATTGAAAATCCAAGCAATACACTGGTATATCTTGCCGATACCCAGGATAATACCGATGTCAATGTAGGCAAATAAATTATTGCCATAAACCATCCGACATAATAGCTATATTTTTCACCCATTGCAGCTTCCGCATAATCCACTATACCGTTTACATACTGATATTTTGTTGCCATTACGGCAAAGGAATAGGCACAAACAATCATTATTATGCCGCCTATAATCCAAGCCAGTATACCTAATCCGAGATTTCCCCCTGTTGCAGTCAGAAGGACATGGGGACGCAAGGACATGGGGACGTTTCGCGTGTCTCGCTTTCAGTGAGACAGGGGAAACGTCCCCATGTCCTCAGGGGAAACGTCCCCATGTCCTTGTCCCATGTTCTTTTTTAAGTAGTTTTGCGACACTCCCTATAGAACTTATTCTTGAAGAAGCCTTACTGCTATTTCCGCATTCTCATAGGCTTTTCGCTTCAACAGGTTGTTATTCTCTTCCAGTTGACGTGATATTGTTTCTCTATTGTTCCATACTTTGTCGATAAGCTGCTTCAGATTTTCAAATTCCAAGTTTGCCACATTTCCTGCCGAGGGCTGCCCCACATATTCAAGAAAGCCCTGGACCTTGGGGTCATATATAAGTCCGATAACCGGCACCGACAGGCTGACTGCATATATAAGTGCATGAAGCCTCATACCCAATACCATATCCAGTTTTTTTATAATTCCAAGGGTCTTGTCTATGTCATACATATTCCTTATTATGAAAGGAGTGTGTTTCATTTTCGAGGCTATATCTTCTGCTACTGAAAGATCCGAAGGAAAATGCAGGGGTACGAATACGGATTTCACATTATACTTCTCTTCAATATAATCAGCTGCCTGAGCAATTATAGGGCTGTACCTCTCATAGCCTGCCCATTTTCTGATGGAAAAGCCTGCCAGGGTGTGGTCTGAAGGTATTTCCTCATTTATAAAAACCTGCTGAATCTCCTGGGGATCCGCCGGCACAAGGCCCAAGGCCGGATCAGCCGTTACCGTGATTTCCGGATTATTGACGTTCAATGCTTCCAGTTCCAAAAGGGAGGCCTCTTCTCTAAGAGTGATGACATCCACAAGGTTTATTATTTTTGAAGTAAGGTAACGGTTGAAGTGTCTGGTAACCGGGCCTATTCCGTTTGCATACAGCATGACCTTAAGGCCCATGTGTTTGGCAAGATAAATAGTAGTCAGGTAATATACAAGTGAACGTGTGCTTGTAACATCCTGAATAAGATTGCCGCCGCCGTTAAGAAAAAGCCTGGTTTTTTTCATTGCCTTTACCACTTCAAAAAGGTTAAAGCGGTCAATTGAATCCACTCCGTAATTTTTTGCGGTGATCTTCGGAGTTTTGGAGAGGACTACAATTCGTATATCGCTTTTAATATTTCTCAGATTATTTATTATGGCAAGCAGTATGGCATCGTCTCCGCTGTTTCTAAAGCCGTAATAACCCGATATCATAACGTCATACATAGGTTTGTCCCCTTTACTCATGTTCAAGCAGCTGAGCGTATACCTGGATATTGTCCTGCACCATTCTTTTTACGGAATAGCTGCTTTCAATCACGCTTCGGCCGAAGTCCCCCAGGGCTTTTCTTTCTTCACTGCTCATCCGGAGTACCTTTAAAATATCATTTTTGAAGGCTTCGCTTTCCACTTTGTTTTTTCCGCGGCCGGAAAAATTGGAGTTTATTGCATCCTCCAGGCTGTCTTTATTCAATATTCCTATATATCCTTCGTTGCCGGCCAGTATGAGGGGCTTTCCGGCAGACATTGCTTCCAGTGAGGAGCGGCCAAAGCCGATGAATAAATCCGCCAGTGCGGTGAATTTGTTTATATCGGTACGGGAGCCTGTAACTATAACAGTTTTTTGACCGGCTGTGTCATTTATCTTCCGGGCTTTTTCCATTATTGAGTCCAAGATATTTCCGCTGCCTACCATAATGACCTTCAGATTCGGAATACATGAAGAAAGCTCAGGAATTATCTCCAAAAGCTTGTTTATAATATAGCCTCTGTCGCTGTCAAACCTGCTTATATATACTATTTTCATGTCTTCCGGTCTGAGCTTCAGCTCATTTTCTATATCAGAGCAGTCAATTCCGGGGGAAAACTTATCGGTGTCAATTCCGTTTATTGTAACCTTAATATCCTTATCCCTGATCTTATAGTTTTCAAGGAGATATTTTCTGATATCCTCGCTTACCGCCAGGGTTTTCTGTCCCCAATTAGTTATATAGCGCAGTCCGTAGCCGGTTTTCCAGGTACCGTGGGCAGTAGTCACGAAGGGGAATCCCATTCCTCTATGCAGCAGGCCGCATATGAATCCGGGGATACGGGCATGTGCATGTACAAGATCTATTTTATTTTCTTTTATTATGCTTTTCAGCTGGCAGTAGGCCTTTACTACATTGTGAGGCTTCTTGTTATCAAGAGGCACATGATATACCTTTATGCCGCTGTCTGTAAGCTCCTTTTCATACACGCCTCCGGCAGATGCTGCAATTACATTGAAGCCTTCCCGGAAAAGCCCCTTGGCGAGTTCTACTATGTGAGTTTCCGCACCGCCTATATCAAGTCGCATGGTAGTAATCAAAATATTGTAATTGCGCATATCATGCCTCCGAATAATGATTTATTTTCAATTCCTTTTCAGGCTTGTATTGTCTTCGCCGATTATAAGCATGTATTCCCTGGAGCCCATAAGGTTATTTCCGTTATATACTTCCACAGTGAGTTTGTGCTCCCCTTTAGGAACGGCGGATAAATCAAGCTCTGTGCTGTAAGGTATTACAGTCCTGACTGCATGGATGTTTCCGTCAAGCTTGTATTGGATCGTAGGGTTTAGA
>JAAYQK010000188.1 GCA_012519325.1 Gracilibacteraceae bacterium
GGAAGGACACGGGGAAGGACACGGGGACGTTTCGCGTGTCTCGCTTTCAGTGGGGAAACGTCCCCATGTCCTTTGTGAGACAGGGGAAACGTCCCCGTGTCCTTTTCTGATAGTTGCTGCGCAATTTTCTTAAATGCTCTTATCCGGATTGATTTTATGCAGCCTCGCATAATAGAATAGATACTCCTGGGCAAAGCCTGCCAGATTTCCGAACTTTTTTGACGCAAAATTATGTATCTCTTTCATTTTGACATCTCTCCCCAGAAAAAAATACTCCGTAACCCTCTTAACCCATACGTCCACCGGATAGGCATCATATTTTTGCATGGAAAAAAGCATTATACAGTCCGCTACCTTTGGACCTACTCCGGGAATCTTCATCAGTTCCTTTCTGGCTTCACCGATATCCCGCGCGGCTATCTCCTCCAGCTTGATTTCTCCCTCACTTATCATTCTTACTGCCTGATATATGTATTTGCACCTGAAGCCCGCCCTGCACAGGGATAAGCCCTCCAAATCAGCCTTCTGAAGCTCTGAAGGGGTTGGAAAAGCATAATAGTCCCTCCCATTATATTGAATATTCCGACCGTACATTTCAGACAACAGGCCGATACTTCTTGATATCATAGGTATACTGTTGTTTGCTGATATTATATATGATATCAGGAGCTCCCATGGCTCTTGCTTCAGTATCCTTATACCTTTTCCATGCTTTATGGCCATATCAAGCACAGGTTCCCTTGCCAGTTCCTTTTTTATTGCGCCGTAATCCCTTCCCAAATCAAAATAATCAAACCAAATTTCCCGGAAATCCTTAAGATTTGTATTGTCAAGAATCACGATTCCTTTTTCATAATCGGATCTGACATTAAGAACCTTACCGAAGGCAATTCCCGTATAGCTTCCGTCCTCATCCTTTGTCCATCGGAAGCATTGTCCACATTCAAATATGTGCCTGGCATCAAAATCATTTACATCTTCAAGTATAAGACCATTTTCAATTTCATTTATTTTCATAGTCAATTCTCCTTATTCCCACATCCCGCATTCCCGCAACCCTGCCCATGTCATCCTAAGATTCTTCACTGCATTCAAATCCCTTCCTAATCTGGCTTCTGGCTTCTGGCATCTGTTACGTCGTTATAGCCTTCACAGTTACATTTATACTTAATACATTTATACCCGTCATGTATTCAATTTCTTTCACCAGTTTTTTCTGCAGTTCAACTATCATAAGATCAATTCTTGTAATCAGTTTAATCGATAAGTCAATGTCAATTATTATTCCATCCGGCTTGTTTTCTATCCTGACTCTCATTATTTTGTTTATTCTCTCCACCTTGGATGCACAAATGCTGATTATCTGCACCAGTGCTGCCTTTGAAATCTCATATTTCCCCAAATAACTGAAGGTAGGTCTTATTATGGTCTTTTCTACTATATCAGAAAACCTGCCCTTCTTGCTGAATATCTTAAGAGAATCTATAAAATAACCTGAAAAATCCTTCTTAACTTCGAAGGTAGGCACGGGAATTACATGTTTTCCATCCTCACGGCGTGATTTTTTGGCCTGCTCTATTTCCTTATCAGTGGACACATTCTCAATGTACAGTACCTCATGCAGTTCGGGAAGCTCCAGCACCTTACATATTTCCTTGACCATTTTAAGGGAGGTGCCCAAAATAAGGAGTTTTTCCATATTTATCTCATTCAGGGTGTTTTTAACCTTTTCTCTATGTTCAGAATCACTAAAAAGTGCCCTTCTTACCGATGCTATGCGGGTGCTTTCCCTTTTTGCCGACTGGCCTGCTATTACTCTTGTGCCGCCTATTAACAGTCCATCGTCTATTATATATTCTATATCCCTGTCTTTTGCAACTATAAAAGCCTTGTAGCTTTTCCCGGTACCGCTCTGGCCTACAAGTGCGTAAACCTCCACGTTCATACCCCCAATGCCTTTAGAATGAGTTTTTATATAATATAAGTATTATTCTATCATATTTAGAAGGATTTAAAACAAAAAAATTATAGGGACGTTTCTCACTTATAAATAAAGCGTATGGATGTAATTTAAAATGTGGTAAACTTGAATTAAAGAGGGAGATGATAATATTGAGCAGCAGTAAAAGTATTCAGGAAGAAATGCTGAAGAAAAAAATATGGGCTGTAATAGGTGCAAACAATGATTCCGATAAATTCGGCAATATTATTTATAAGAAGTTAAAATGCGAAGGCTACAAGATATATCCGGTAAATCCCATGTATGAATATGTGGATGGGGACCGGTGCTATCCAAATCTGTCGTCGCTTCCGGAGCTCCCAGAGGTTCTGGATATGGTTGTATCTCCAAAAATAGGCAAGGCATTTATAGAGGAAACCGCTGCACTTGGCATAAAAAATATCTGGCTTCAGCCGGGAACCTGTAACCGGGAAATCCTGGAGCTCCTAAAGGCAAAGCAGTTGACTGGGCTGCAGGCATGCGTTCTGGTTGCATTAAGCTGATTGAAGACGCGGGGACGTTGCTCAAATGTCCCCGCGTCTCATTATCTGTAACTTTATTTCACCATGTTCATTATCAGTCTCCTGAGAATCGTGCTGATCTCCGCTCTTGTACATTTTCCTTTAGGATCAAAGCAGTTGCCTGGTTTTCCGCTCATAATTCCCGCCTTTTGTATGGTTCTTACATCAGCTTTTGCCCACGGGCTTATCTGAGCTTCATCCGCAAAAGCGTAAGCTGCCGTATTGGTTTCTTCTAATTTTATTCCTGTAAATTCAGCAAAGTTTGCCAGAATTACCGCTATTTCTTCACGGCTTACAACCTTTTCTGGGGCGTATTGTCCGTTTCCGACACCGGCAACAATACCGTTCTGTGCCGCCCATTCCACATAAGGTGCATAGTAGGCATCCTTACTTACATCTGTGAAACGGGAGTTAGTGAAGCCGCTGGTGTCAGCATCCCATAACCTGCCTAATATTGTTACTGCCATACCTCTTGTCAGGGAAGCTTCAGGGCTGAATACCCCTTCTGCCGTACCAACCAGCAGTTCCCTTGCGGTAATGAAATCTATGTCTTTCTTTGCCCAATGTCCTGCGGTATCCGTGAAAATCTTCTCATTGTTTTTGAACAGGTATTCATTCTCCTTACGTTCAACTATATTCATCATATTCCCAATTACGGCACTGAATTTCAATATGTTTTCTTTCCCGTCCTTTATGAAATACGGTACCGTCGTATCATCAGGTATTACATCCTGAGGAATCTGCAGTGATTTCTTTAATACATCGATTCTCGCATCAGCAAATACATAATCCGAGCAGCTTGACTGGATTACAGTGGCAAAACCTTCTTCATCCACTACTGCCATCTGCATGAATTCCAGTTCTCCGGTTTCCTTGTTTTTATAATAATAGTACAAGGTCTGCCCTGCATATTCCTTGCCTATTCTAATTTTGATCTCTGCTTCTCCCGGAAGCTTTCCGCTGTGGTTGAAATGTACTGCTGCAATAATCTTATCATTTTTGATTTTGCTGAAAGTCATTCCGAAGTCGATGTATCCCTGTCCGGCAGTATCCTTAATGGATCCTTTCTTGAATGTTATAGTATAGCCTTTACCCTTAATTACAATATCCCTGCTTTGATTCATATCCGCCATTTTCTTTAATATCTGCGCACTGACTGTTGAATAACCTCCAATATCAATAGAGACAGGATTTTGTGACCAGTCAATGCTGCCGATGTCCAATGTGTTATTTCCCTGGGTATTTCCTGTGTTTGTGTCTGATCTGTCATCTGAATCTTCATCGGCTGCTGCGGTTACCTTCAGCTCTGCCGTCACCTCTGCTACACCGTAATTATTATCTCCGTTGTAAACTGCTCTGAGCTTGTGTGCTCCTGCAGATGCATTTCTCCAGATATATTTAGCTCTGCCGTTAACAATAGGTACAAGATCCTCCAATACCGTGTAATCGCTTTCGAATCTTACAGTACCGGTCGGAACATCACTTCCCTCTCCGCTTACAATTGCCGTCAGTGTGACAGGTTTTCCATATACTGCATTCCCGCCAGTATTAAGCGTTATTTGCGAAGTACCTTTCCCTACTGTAACGCCGGCCGGACTGCAGCTTATTTTTGCTGTTTTATTATCAACAGCATTATTGTTGGTGTTAGTCACAATGCAGTAGTAATATACAGTGCCTGCCTGTGCCGTAGGGGGTGAATAGGCTGTTCCCACGGCTCCCTCTATTGGACTTCCATCAACAGTATTGTTGTATAAATTCTTATACCATTGGTAGGACAATACCCCTCCGTCATCTGTCTCAGCTGCTATTTCCAGATTCACAGTGCCTCCCATAGCTGCGGTTGCGTCTTCCGGCTCTTTGGTCAGTATTGGTATCTTTGCATCCATAGGCGCATATTCTCCGCCTTCGGGAGGGAACTCTGCCGGTGTTGCATTTCCCGACCATTCCGACCAGGGACCTGTTCCTGCGGCATTTTTTGCCGCGACTCTGAATTTGTATGTTCTGCCATTGACCAGGCCTGTGAATTCGTATCTTCCCGATGCCACGGAATTTCTTGATATAGTGTCCGTTTCATCATTGATATTTTTTGCTTCCACTATATAGCCTGTCAACGGTATTCCCCCTGTATCGGAAGGAGGCGTAAAATAGACATAAACCGTACCATTCCGCGGTAGAACTTTATCAACTGTCGGAGCCCCGGGCATTTCACCTGTGGACTTGACTATTACATCCTTAAAGGCTGCCGTGTTTTTATCAGCCACACGAAGTATGGTTTCTCCTTCATCTGAGCTTTCTATTGTTATTTTCTTATTGTCTTTATCATAACTCATATCTGTTAATATCGCAGTTTTCCCTGAGGCTTGAAGCTCTGTCAGCTCAATGTCCGGGGCCCCACTTCCGCTGGATTCTGTCTCCACTGCAAAGCTGCCGGGTTCTCCCGGAACAACGTAAAGCCTGTCTGCCATTTTTATGCTGCCTATGGGAGGTATTTCCGCAAAAGCTGTATTGTTATCATCCTCATCAAATTCTGATGTATCTGTTTCTGCCAAAAATCGCAGCTTCAAAGACCTGTCCGAAGGATCTTCCGCATAATTGTCAAAATATGAAAGAGGCAGCAGCAAGTCGTTTTCATTATTAAGCTTCAATGTTCCGTCAGTCTGTACGACGTAATTGCCGGATCCATCCTTTTCATAATCATGATTGTTGGTTACATAGCTTACTTCTTCATCAAATGCAATTTCCCAAAGGTATACAACTCCTTCAGTGCCTATTTCACTAACAGGAAGGTAATTTATGACTTCTTCTCCGCCTTCTGTTGCAGTCTTTCCATATTCAACCTTCAGAGTTGTATTTGAAGCTGTTACAGCCCCATAGTTTTTAACCGTTGCAGTAATATCAACAGGCAAATACCTCTCTCCGCCTATTGTTACAATTTCACCGCCCTTCTTTACGGAGACATCCTCCAGAACCAGTTCAGCCATATCCTGATCCGTAGAGTACCAGGAAATACCTTCCGGTTTTGCGGTATCCAAGCTGCTATAGTTATAGGCGTCGCCATAGCTTGCGTCTTCCTTTACAGTAAAGTAAAGGTATTTGCCATCCAGATCGGAGGGCAAAGGATCTGATAGAATCTGTGTCCCAATCTGTCCATATACGGTGTCTTCGCTTTGCAGCAGGGTATCCAAATATCCTCCCGAAGGAATATTAGACTTTACACTCCATTCTGCCAGGGATATACCGTTAGTGCCATCCCCATGCATCATATTAATCTTAAGAGGCTTATCCGTCGACCCCCTCAGGGCAAAGTCCCCTACATTCTTAAAGGTCACCCTGGGTGTCAGCCTGGCTCCCGGTACAAACACCTTATTATCGAGAATCAGTGACGGTGAGCTGATGGTCCTTGTTCCCACAGGAAAGCTCATGGTATAAAAGCCCCTGGTACTCTCCTTGGTATAATGTGTCGTTCCATCTTTTTTGGGCATTTTTACCGTTTCTCCGGTAATCAGATTTGTCATTTCTTCCAGTTCCGTCATGGCAGTCTGAGATACCAGCAGCAGGTAACCTCCATTTCCGACTACCACTTTTGGCTTTTGAAATACCAGCTTGTAATCATCTTTATAGTATTCTTCCTTAATAGCTTCCTCTGTCCAGCCTTCCTCCACCGACTTCTCGTATATGCTCATGCCCCTCATTGCAAGCATTATGCCTTTCCCCCAGGTATTTGTCTCGGGATCGTACTTCGTCATATATATGGCATTATTATTGGTATAAGGCACCGGTGAGGTATATACCGCAGAGATATTCCCGTCACCGTCCAGACCTATCGAGAAGTCTCCCTTTCCATCTCCGGCCTCATTGTCGCCCAATTCAAAGAATGGTGTAATTTCTCCATAGTCAAGATCTCCGTCTGTAATCTCCTCAAGATTATCATTGTCTATGACATAATATCGATTATTCATATTGAACAGCAGCATCAGTTCAGGAC
>JAAYQK010000019.1 GCA_012519325.1 Gracilibacteraceae bacterium
CCAGTGCGGAAATCATGTCCCGCACAACATCCGGGTCAGCATTTTCGTTTATTGTGACTCCAGCTGTTGTATGGGGCACATATATGACTGCGATGCCGTCCCGTACATTGCTATTTTTGACCTCGTTGGAAACCATATCGGTTATGTTGATAAACTGCTGTGGTTTTGTGGTTTGAATTTTGCAGCGCATAGTACAGTCCTCCTTTATCCGGGGCAGAAACAAACATTCTCATGCCATTAAATAATTCATTTATATAAAATTATTCAATAAATCGTCAACAACGGCATCCACATTATTATGGTTTATGCCGTATTTTTCTATTATTCTTTGCACATGGTTCCTCCTGACGCTGTTGTTTAAGTCTTGAATAGTATTCATAACTCCGGTTCTGCGGCCTATTCTGTAATTTATTTTTTCACTTTCAGGTAAATCGAGATAGCTTTTCAATGCGGCAGCTATCTTTTCCTTGTCATTTGGCAGCCGCCCCTCTGCTTCAGGAAGAAGATTAAGGATATGATCACTGCTTATTATTGTGCTGGTGATCCCCTTCAGATTTTCAATCATCAAAAGAAGCTCTTCAATCATTTTAGTATCATTGGTTCTTGTAAAAATCCCCTGTTCATAATCTTCCTTTAATGGGGAACGATCAGTTACGGCTAACGTTCTGATTCGGATGAAATCGGGATTTATTTGGTTAAGAGCATCTGCTGTTTCCAATGCATTTAAATCCGAATATTCGTTGCCGCCTAAGCCCGGCATGTAATACTCCGACAGCTCGATACCTGCTGCTTTGACTTTTTGGCCTGCAAGTATGTGGTTAGCTTTTGTCGTACCTTTATCTACTAATTTCAAAACCGTATCCGATGCTGATTCCATGCCAATATGGATTCTGTTTAGTCCTGCATCAGCCATGCGCTTCAAGTCTTCATCGCTGATTCGGACCACCGTTTCAGAGCGGGCATAAGAGGTAATCCTTTCTGTTTCCGGAAACTGTTTTTTAATGTGAGTGATAATTTCTATCAAATCGTCGGGTTTAATCACCAGACTGTTTGAATCTTGCAGAAATATGGACTTCATACCACTTTGATACCAACTGAAAGCATAGCTGTAAAGCCGGGACTGTTCCTCTCCAAGTTGGTTTATCAGGTCATTAATCATGGTTTTTCGTGTATGAGCATCAACATGTTCAGCAGCCTTAAACAAATCCGTCCATCTTTTAACGAGATCAATGTCTTTTATCACATGTTCCTTTGGCCGAATGCTGAATTTCGTCCCTTTATAAAGGCCACAGAATTTACACCTATTCCATGGACAATTTCTTGTGACCCTTAACAGGAGACTTTTTGCCTCACTGGGCGGTCTAATAGGGCCAACTTCAAAACCGCCGTATGTCTTGCCGATTTCCATGCCTAAACACATCCTTTTCCTGTGCTTCCATTAGGGGTATCTTGGTCAAATGACTTTAGCAATCAACCCTCAGCCTCCATCATTTATTTCAATGTAATAATTCGCCTTAAAGCACAGCTTCCCAATCAGTTTCCTTAAAGCCTACCAGAACAAAGCCGTCGCCAATAAGAATCGGACGCTTAACAATCATACCGTCTGATGCCAGCAGGCTATACTGTTCATCCTCGCTCATGGTCGGGAGCTTTTCCTTCAGTTTCAATTCCTTATACAGCAATCCGCTGGTATTGAAGAACTTTTTTAGTGGGAGGCCGCTCTTTTTATGCCAATCCTTCAATTCCTCAATTGTAGGATTATTTTCTTTGATGTTCCTTTCTTCAAAGTCTATACCATTTGCCTCCAGCCAATTCTTAGCCTTCTGGCAGGTAGTGCATCTCGGGTAACATACAAATATCATAATATACCTCCATTCTCTCTGTCAGCAGTTCTCTCATCTGATTCGATGCCCTTCCCGAAGTTGACAGACTGGCGCCTAACTTAGATCATGCATACGTCTTTGAATAAAATTTATAAAAGCATTCGCCTGTTTCTCCAAATAAGGATAGCTTTCTTTGAGTGTCAGCTTGCCATCGGTGTCAATTTGCTGCATTGCGTTGGGTATGGTAAGCCGGGGTGAATTCATAACATCCATGTTTAAAAAACTAATAAGTGTAACAAGATGGTCTTGAGCCAGGCCTGTTCCGGACATGCCAGGAGAAATTCCGCTTATCGCAGCTGGCTTTCCGGCAAGAACCTGTGGTTCTTTATCGCTGATTGGGCGGGATAACCAGTCGATGAGGTTCTTCAAAACGCCGGAGAAAAAGTGATTATACTCAGGTGTAAAAAACCAAATTCCATCTGCGGACTTCACTGCGTCACGAACGCGTTTTACGGCATCAGGTGCCGGATATTCAATATCCTGATTCATTAAGGGAATATCATGATACTCGAGCAGCTCAAAATCAGCCCGATCCCCAATGAGTTCCTTTGCCGCTAACGCCAATTGCCGGTTATAGGATTCTTTTCGCAGAGAACCAACAATTGCTACTATCTTTATTCTTTTCAATATGATCTACTCCTCTCCTACACACTCACTCTTTCACCCTTAACATCAATACTACGCACTCCACATAGCTTGAGCTGATGAAATTGAGACGGCATGAAAACAAAATGCATTTGGTTGAATACCTGTATTCTTCCAAATGCATTCTTAGTTTAGGAACCCGGATGCACACCATCAACTTGGAAGACGTTAATCCCCTGGGCTTTCCCTTTGACCTTTATCTCGCCCAGGCTGGTAGTTGCTGCTCTTTCCTTTACCTTTTCATATACGGCCTGGGAGATCAGTATTTGCCCCGGTTTGGCATTGCTCTCCAGGCGCGCAGCGGTATTAACGGTATCTCCGATGGCCGTATAGTCCATTCTGAAGGTGGCTCCGATATTCCCTATAACAGCCGGCCCTGTGTTCACTCCTATGCCGAACTGGACAGTGCGGCCGTATTTTTCTTCCAGCCTCTGCTGCAGGGGAGCTGCCCCCTCCTTCATAGCCCAGGCCGCTTGGACAGCTTTTAAGCAGTGGTCCTCCAAATCCAAAGGAGCATTAAAAATAGCCATAGCCGCATCCCCGATAAA
>JAAYQK010000189.1 GCA_012519325.1 Gracilibacteraceae bacterium
AAAGCATAGTTTGACATTACTACTCCCTGGAAAGGGTCTATGAAGCAAACCCTGAAGTAATAATCATTGCCCTGTGTAACAAGGGGATTAGTGCAAGATGTTCCCATTGTAGGAATCTTTGCATTTCTTACGACATCTCCTGCTGCCATTGCAAGGGAGCTTCCCCAGCTTCCAATTATTGCAACAACTTTTTCTTTCTCAACCAATCTGGCTGCAGCCGTAGCTGCCTCAACCTTGTCTGATTTATTATCAACTACTATAAGCTCAACCTTCTTGCCAAGTGCCTCAGGATATAATTGATGGGCAAGCTCGATACCTTCCAATTCAAGCTCGCCGCCGGCAGCATTTGCACCTGTCAAGGGTTCAAATACACCGATCTTTATAACATCCTCTTCAGCCGGAGCTGCGGGCTCTCCACTTGGAGCCGGAGCAGGCTGTGCACACCCTGTAAGCAGGGATAGTGCCATTACAACAACTAAAGTCAAGGATAACAACTTTTTCATACTATTCCTCCTTCTCATTTTTCTGAGTAACCGTAATATAGCCCTTCCCCATTAGAGCTATCTTTAGTAATACGAAGCTCTTCCCTCTTAAAATCACCTCTTGTTTTATTCTGTATTAATATCAAAAAAAACTAAGTGACAGCATACCCCAAGGAATATTAACTGCAGCTTAGAACTACAAGGTATTATACAATCGATTTCACTCAAAAAACAAATAAATACAATTATTAAATATATCTATACAAATAATATAATAAAATCAACTTATAGTCAAACAATTTAAATTTTATTGCTGCATGAAAAAAAGCCGCAAATGCGGCTTTATAACAAGAATATTGCAGCTATTGTAGTTACTATAAGCCCTATTACTACGGGCTTCAAATTGCGGCGGGCCAATTCGAATGGATCTACTCCGCATATTGCTGCCGCAGGTATTACTGCCCAAGGTATCAGAGTACCTCCTCCTACCCAGATGGCTGCAACCTGGCCTAAAGCTGTTAGTGTCGCTGCTCCGGTACCTATGGCTATGGAAAACAGCTTTGCTATTGATCCCACAAGGGATATTCCGGAAAAACCCGAACCGTCAAGTCCCGTAATCGCACCGACAACTGTTGCTGTAACAGCACCTATTCCCTTGTTCAGCGGCACAGTGCCCGCCAAAGCCACACCCAGGTCATTAACAAGTCCCATTGATCCTTCGGGCAGTACCTTGCCGAAAATATCAGTTATGGCAGAGTCACCCAAATAGAAAAATGCCGCAATCGGAATAACCGGACCGAATACCCTGAAGCCGAACTGCAGTCCTTCTATTAAATGCCGGGTGATTTTGCCCAGTGGATCTGCCTTGTAAGCAGCAAAGGATACAATTATCAGTATCAGTATCGATGTCCCCCCGATTAAAGCTGTCGCATCCCCCCCTTGAAGCTTTAAAATAAACATCATCAAAATATCCAGGGTAAACAATACCGGTACCATCGCAGCAAGAAGTTTTTTTGTTGCAGCAGGTATTTTCTTCATGCAGTCCTCTCCATCTTTAATTTGCACAACCGTGTCTTTCTCCCAGGCTTCTTCTTCAACCTTCAGCACTCCTGATGCCAAATCCCTTCGAAGCATCCAGAATGCAGCAATGGTTGTAACTATGCCCATAATTATTACCAGAGGCACACTGGCTGTTATCACATCCCCGACAGGTATTCCGGCACCATCTGCAGTTAGTTTCGGTGCTCCCTGAATTATGAAGTCTCCCGATAATGCTATGCCATGGCCGAAGAGGTTCATCGCTACAGCTACCCCCATAGCCGGAAGCTTTGCTTTTAGTGCAACAGGCAGAAGTACCGCCCCCATCAGGGCAACTGCAGGAGACGGCCAGAAAAAGCAGGATATGATCATCATTAGTATGCCTATAACCCAGTATGCCATGGACGGAGTACGTATCATTCTTGTAAAGGGATGTACCATAGCTTCGTTAATGCCCGTTGTTATCAGTACCCTGCTCATACCGTAAATTATTGAAATAACAAGTATTGTGCCTAATAGTTCCTTGATAGCGTATGCAAAGCTGTTGAAAATCCCAGTTACCGAATGGGTGATTGTGGAGGTTGCGATAAATCCCAGGACAAAAATTCCGGCAACGCAGATGAAGCTGGTATCCTTTTTCAATACAATAAAGGCAATTACCAGCAGGATAAAAACTAGGTATGCCCAATGCAGTGCGGTAAGAGTAATCCCCATTGTGTCTCCTCCTTATATAAGAATGTAATTACTACACCATATGCAGGAGCACCAATAAGGGAGCTATATTCTTCGTAAAATAAGAAGAAGACACGGGGACGTTTCTCCTGTCTCACTTGAGACACGAGAAACGTCCCCATGTCCCCCGAGAAACGTCCCCATGTCCCCGCGAAACGTCCCCATGTCCCCAATTGCGTCGCATAATTCTTCTTTTTTAGCTTTTTAAAAACAGTAGAAGCTTTCTATCTGCCTCAGGTCAACTCCGAAATATACCCATCTGCGTCCGGTCCATCTCCATCCTGAAATCGAGAGCCTCCCTACAAATGTCAGCCATATCCAAAATTCCCTGCCATTCCTAAGCTGTAAGTAAACAAATCTGAACCTGCACCTTCTAATGGACCCAGGGTCAACTGCCAAGGTTCCTATCCCCGGCGGTCCTCCAAGCTGTGGTGTCACAGAAGGCGGCGGTCCTGACGGGGGGCCCTCCGAAGAACCTGGCCCTATCCCCGGCGGCTGAAACTGCGGTCCGAAAGGCCCGAAGACCGGCGGCCGCTGCCTGTGAAACGGACAGCTTTCACAAAGTTCATAGTCTAGATCAATATCTTCTTTTTCATCATCATACATTATATGCTCACTCCCATACACACTTTCTTACAGTATATGCATGGAGCCGGTCCAAGGTTCTATCCAAGAAATCAGTCAAGCTGTAAGCCCAATTCAGTTGATTATTACATGTTTTAAATGAGCCGTAGGATATATTCTCATTATTTTCTCGAAGCCAATATATCCTGTTCAATTTCGCGTAATTTTTTCGTTTGTGTCGCGCTTAACTTGGATAATATCTCTTTCCTGTATTTAGCAGCTATCAGATGTCTCTCCCCAATACCTTTTTCAATTGTTTTAGCCCAATACAGCTTCTTTCGCTTATAAAAAAGGTCATAGTCTACTATCCTGGTGTCGTCGTCCAGATATTCCAAACCAAGCAATATCTTTTTTATATAAATTGGATCATAGTAGGTAAAGAACCTAACTCTGTATATCTCAATTGCCAGCATAGGCCTAGGATAGTCTTTCCCCCAGGAAGCTCCCAAAATAATTCCAATTTCCAGGGCTTCCATTACATCGAGAAGTCTATTGTAATGAAGATCAAATTTTCCATATTTGTCATATATCCTTATTTCAAGCTCATGCCAGTCCTTGTTTCCCAGCCCGTTGTTAAGATATTTCAGGGCGCGGGATCTTAAGCTTCGCATAAGAGGTCTGTATTTTTCTTTAACATAAAGAGATTTATTATAAATATCCCTCTTATAGCTTATGTTTCTATGCAAAGGTTTATCGGTAATAACTACCAGAGTCCCCTTTTCATCACGGGAATTAATAATATCCCATGCATTTCCCTCAACACATTGGTAATCCTCACTTATATCCTTTACTACTCTTTCCAGGTCTCCCATTGCCCTTAATACTATTATCCTGGTTGCAATCCGGGATTTGCTTACAAGATGAAGCTTATTATCATTCAGCATATTGCAAAGTATGACATCGGGCTCTTCCTCAATTAAGAATCCGTTATTCGTCTTATTAAAATTCACTACTTCTGTTATTTTTTCCGTTATAAAAAGGATTGTATGATTTTCTCCGGCATTCTCAAATGCATCATCTGAGTTATAAGCTTCCGCACCCTTCTCCTGTATAAAGTAGTCACTTAATTCTTCTATTCTGCTGCTCTCAAAAAGTAATATTTTGGGTCCTCCCCTAACCAGACTGAGCATTAATTACACTCCCTTACTATTATTTTACAGTCCTGATTTCCTTCTTCCCAGCCTTGCGTCATCAATCCTTGAAGGATAATTCAAAGTCGTGCACCCTCCTGACTCTAACCCTATAATGTTCATATATGCTATCCCGTTAAAATAGAATTTATTGTCAATACACCCATTTTTAAGTGTCAAATCATGTCCAAACAAATTATACCGGGATGGGCATCCTTGAACACCTTCAGGGAAATGACTGATTCTGAAACTCAACCCCTCAATATTCATTGTCTCAGCCTCCATGATTATGTGGCTTTTTTCAAAATATTTATTAACAACATCTATATTGTCATGGTTGCCCACAGCCAATATAACTTTTGCCCCGGAAGCCTCAAGCATGGGTGCCAGGACCTTGATTCCCTTCTCATGCTCTTGTATTAAATCAGGGTGAAGCTCCAGTTTTATATTGTCCGTGAAATCCCCCGTATGCACTATATAGTCAGGCTTAAGTTTTTCAATAAGCCTCTTGAGCTTAGAATAAAAACAAATAGGGGTATCCGAAATATGAAGAAGCTTTTTTTCTTTTTCTATTAATAGCTTTGAGGGTATATACGGCTTTCCGATTAAATAATATATAACTTCCTTTAAACCTGACATTACTTACTCCTTCTCTTTGTATATAGATTATATTATTCCACCTATTCACGTATTGGTCAAATAAAAAAGAATAGCTTATTGCTACTCTCAAAAATATCCTTAAGTTCAGACCTTTGGCAGGTTTATTCCATAAAATATTTCGGTGATTTCCCTATCCAGCTTTCTTATGATTTCCTTTTTCTCCTTTGGCCGCAAGTCTTCTTCATCAATTTCAAACAGATAGTTGTTCAGATTAAGATCCCTTATCCTCATTTTTGTATGAAAAATATTAGACTGGTATATATTCATATCAATAAGGTCATATCTGTTTATTGTATCCTTTGCAATGAAATTTTGTATCGAGTTTATTTTGTGGTCTATGAAGTGCTTTCGTCCTCGAATATCTCTCGTATAACCCCTGACCCTGTAATCGATAGTAATTATATCCGAATCAAAGCTCCCGATAAGATAATTCAATGCCTTTAGCGGAGAAATAGTTCCGCATGTAGTCACATCTATATCAACCCTGAAGGTACTTATCTCATTCTGGGGGTGACTCTCGGGGTAAGTGTGCACTGTAACATGACTTTTATCAAGATGTCCCACTATATTCTCCCTGATAGGGGTTATTATGCCCCTGTTGCAGGAAGGATCAAGTACATAAAGAGGAACCTCTTCTTCCGAAATAAGAAGTGTGACACTTGCTCCCTGAGGGTCATAATCCTGTTTTGCCACATTCAGTACGCTTGCGCCTATCATTTCCGTAACATCGCAAAGTATTCTTGTAAGCCTGGTTGAATTGTACTGTTCATCAATATATTCAATATACTTCCTACGGTCTTCTGCTGATTTTGTATAGCATATATCGTAGATGTTAAAACTCAAAGATTTTGTAAGATTATTGAAGCCGTAGAGCTTCAGCTTGCCGTTCTCGGCTTTCATAAGCATCACACCCCATTTCCCTTAATCTTTCAAGCTATGCTTGTCATGAAAAAAAATGCGAATCATAATCATATTAATCCGTATAAATGCAAATGTCAATCCATATGTTTCGTAGTAAACATTTACATTAAATCCAAGCTTTACTAATCAATTATTTCTTCATTCTTTCCAATTTCTCTACCTTATCCATATGTTTCTTATATGATAGTCCGTATAGCTTTGTGCTCTACGAACACAGGATCAAAATAGAACCTTTGAGATATAATATGAGTTGAAGGGATAATGGTGAAACCAAGATAAAAGCTCATCGTTTGCTTTGATCAAAAGGCTCGCCTATGGCTGCAGGGGGGTGATTCTTTTTAGAAAAGAACGCAAGCAAAAGCAACGTCAATATATATGGTATCATCATAAATAAGTCAGAATAGTTGCTGGGCAGGCCCATATTCAGGCATAATTGGTATCCTCCCGATTTAGCAAGACCGAAGAAAAGGCAAACGGCTGCCGTAGGCAGGATGTTCCAGTTGCCAAAGATCATTGCAGCAATTGCCAGGTAACCGAAGCCCATGTAGATACTGGGGGAAAAATTCGCAGAGATGGAGTAAGCATAACATATACCTCCTACACCTGACAGTCCTCCGGAAATCATTACCGAGAGGAATCGGGTACGGGTAACATTACCTCCTGCTGCATCCACAGCCTGCGGGTTTTCGCCGCAAGCGCGCAAATGCATACCGAATCGAGTCTTATACATCACGTACCATGCTACAATTGCAATGACAAAAATAATCCATTCAAAGGGATACATGCTCCTGAAAAAAGCACCTATTATTGGAATCTGACTCAACCCGGGAACATCAAAACGCTCAAAAATTCCCAGAATAAACTTATTGGAAGATTGCCCGAGCATCGCCTTGTTCACTGCACTGGTGAAGAAGGTTGTCAGTGCTACAGCCAGAATGTTGACCACTACGCCGCTTATAACCTGATTAGCCCGGAATTTTACACAGAGTACGCCATGAATACAAGCATATATTGAGCCGCCAATAAAGGCTGATAGCATAGCGATATAAATGACCGCCTGAGATCCATTGCCCATAATTGGCATCAGAATGAAGGCAACCAGCGCACCGATAAAAGCACCAAACCCTTGAAAGCCCTCGATTGCAAGGTTATCAACTCCGCTCTTTTGCGAAAAAATACAACCCATAGCCATTACATATAGGGGAGCAGCAAAGGAAAGGCCGTCAATAAATACTTTATCCATGTATGTGCTCCTCCTTTCTCTCATCTGAATTGTCAGCTATAATTTTCCGTAGTGGATTATCCTTAATATCCCATTCGTCCTGAATACGCTGCATCCTTCGATGAGCCAGATAGCGGAAGTAACCGCCGCAGGCCGAGAACAAAAGCAGGATACCGGTAATCAGAGAGGCAATCTCCTTTGCTACCCCAACGGTAGAGCTCATATAGTTGCTGCCCGTCTGAAAAATAGTAATGAGGAAAGAGGCAAAAATAGCCCCAATCGGACTGGAGTTTCCCAACAATGCAACAGCTATAGCATCATATCCGAGACTGCTCAGAGTTCTGGGAACAATTGTATTTAAATAACCACAGTAATAAGTGACTCCGGCTAAACCTGCCAACGCGCCGGAAATTGTAAGAGATATCACGATGTGCCGACCCACATTAATGCCGGTATACCTTGCACATCGCATATTAGAGCCTACAGCCTTCAGCTCAAAGCCGAAAACGGTCTTGTCAAAAATGAATTTCACTACAAAAGCTGCAGCGATTGCCAGTACAATCCCCAGCGGAATATTGCATTTCACTCCTGCAATTTGGACATTCGTCCAGGTCAAGCGCGCATTTGCCCCGCTAATTTTCATGGAACGAGTAATTGCATCGGAATAATACCCGTTTATAAAGAATCCGGTAAGGTAGCTGATTATATAGTTGATCATGATGGTGGATACAACTTCGTGAATATTGAATTTATGTTTCAAAAAGCCCACAAATGCCCCCAAAAGGCCCCCGGCCAAAGCACCGATGATAATTACCAGGGGCTTTGCAATAACTGCGTTCAGGTCGCTGTAACCGACAATGACAGCAGCAAGAAAACCGGCAGAAAGCATCTGACCGGAAATACCGATGTTGAAAAAACCTGCCTTAAAGCCTACAACGAATCCTAATGCCGCCAGTATCATGGGAGCTAGTATATTTAGGAAGGAGAATAAGTCGGTCAGCATGCCGTTACCTCCGCCGTACTTTTCCTTAGGCCAGAAGCCGGAGCCCTGTAGGAAACTCTTAAACGCCAACAGCGGGTCTTTCCCCATTACCAGCAGGATGATACTGATGCAAATAAAGCTTAGCAGAATGCTAAGGATTGGAATTGACACCGAATCCCAACGTTTGTCGTCAAGAATGGAGGCTAATTTATTAATTACTTTTTTCATTGTCCTTTCACCCCCATCATATATCTTCCTACATCGTGAGAAGTCATCGTAGAAGCATCTGCTATCTTCAAGAACTCACCGTTATATAGGACTCCGATAGTGTCGGCCAAATTCATAATCTCGTCCAGCTCAAGAGAAATCAGCAGAATAGCAACGCCCTTTTCCCTCTCAGCCAAAATCTGTTTGTGGATATATTCGATGGCACCAATATCCAGCCCCCGGGTGGGTTGGACAAATATGATGAGTTTTGCATGTTCTTCAATTTCTCGGGCAATAATAGCTTTTTGCTGATTACCGCCACTCATTGATCTTAAGGAAGTTTTTATTCCCTGCGCACTTCGAATATCATATTTGTCAATTAGTATCCCGGCATAGCTCTCAAGTTCACTAAAATTCAGAATGTGCTGATTTGCAAAGGGCTTTTTGTAATATTTTCTAAGGCATAGGTTCTGATCCAAATTGAAATCCAAAAAAAGGCCTGTCCCCTGACGGTCTTCAGGAATATAAGAGAGGCCTGCCTCCACCCGCTGCCGAATGGATAAGCCGGAAATATCTTTCCCGCAGAGCTTGATAGTACCGCTATGAGGTTGAATCATACCGGTAATAGCATCCGCAATCTCCCCTTGTCCGTTGCCGGCAACTCCTGCTATGGCAAAAATCTCACCGCCTCTGATCTTAAAGGATACATCCTTTACTACCTCAAATTTGTTGGCATTACGAACACTCAGGTGTTCTACTTCTAAAACGGTTTCCCGGTAGCGGGGAGGCTGTTTGACTGCGGCAAACTCTACCATACGGCCCACCATCATATTAGCCATATCCTGGGAAGATGTCGACTCAACATCCAGGACAGCCACAAGCTTACCTCGATGCAGAATAGCACAGCGGTCAGCAATTTTCTTAATCTCCTCGATCTTGTGGGTAATAAGGATGATTGTCTTGCCGCTTTTACGCATCTCGTCAATAATCTTGAGAAGAAATTCGATTTCCTGCGGTGTCAAAACAGCCGTTGGTTCATCAAAAATAAGGATGTCTGCTTCTCGATATAGCATCTTCAATATCTCCACTCGCTGGCGGACTGAGACAGGCAGGTCTTCTATTTTATCAGTGGGGTTCACTTCCAGGCCATATTTCTGAGATAATAGAGAAATTTCGCGGTTTGCGGTTTTGATATCCACATAAGGGAGTATGCCCAAAGCCCGGTTCATGGGCTCAATGCCCAGAACAATATTCTCCGCCACAGTATAGTTATCCACAAGCTTAAAATGTTGATGAACCATTCCTATGTTATGGGCTGTAGCATCGTTAGAGGAACGAAAGCGCACCTTATTACCCCGGATATAGATTTCTCCTTTATCCGGCTCATATAAGCCAAAGAGTATGCTCATTAGCGTTGACTTGCCCGCTCCATTCTCTCCCAGCAATGCGAAAACCTCTGAACGCTTAACCTGGATTGTAACGTCGTCATTTGCAACGATCCCCGGAAAGCGTTTAGTAATATTACGCATTTCCACAATATAATCTTCCATATAATCGTGATCCCCCTAATAATATTTCCTTCCGGGGCTTGTTCTGATTATTCAATGCTTTGCAGGGCGGTTTCCAGAGCTAACTCCATCATTTCATGGAATGACTCTTGCCGATCCTCAGCTGAAAGTGCCTCCCCGGTAAAAATATGGTCGGAGATGGTCAGAATACTCAGCGCTTTCTTGCGGCAGCCGGCAGCCGTCCAGTACAGTCCGGCGGTCTCCATCTCTACGGCCAGATGTCCCAGATTACGTAAGCGTTCGTTAAGTTCCGGGCAAGGGTGATAAAAATGGTCGGAGGTATAGACTGTACCCACCACAGCATTAATCCGGAGTTTTTTTGCCGCTTCTACTGCATTGGACAACATACCATAGTCAGCAGCAGGAACAAAATAGCCTTGGAGGCCAAAAGCAGTGCCATAGTTGGAATCAGATGATGCAGCCAAGGCGATGACGACATCACGCATTTTTATCTCGTCTGACAGGGCCCCGGCGGAACCAATTCGGATTATAGCCTCCACATCAAATTGAGT
>JAAYQK010000190.1 GCA_012519325.1 Gracilibacteraceae bacterium
AACATGGGAAGGAACTATAATAGAATATCCTAACAAAGATGCCAATGTAAAATATGAATAAGCCCGATAAGCACATTGCTTAGCAATGTGCGGGCTGAATTAGTGAAACCTCATCAGCTCCCGCGCAATTTTTGCGATAAAATATATTTGATAATCATAATTTACTTCTTTTATGAATAATAAGAAGTAATAGATTTATCAATATCGAGGAGATTAAAAGAAACAAAGAATTTGAATTGGAGGGAAAAAAATGAAGAAACTTTTATTACTATTTGTTGTTTGTATTTTAGCTTTTTCTCTTGTTGCTTGCGGTGGACAAGAAACTCCGCCTCCTGCCAGCAACGAAACGGAAGAACCGGAAACAGAAGGACCTGTTGAAGAACCTAGAGGACCTGTTGACCTAGTTATGGGTACCGGCTCTAGCGGCGGTACATATTTTGCACTCGGCGGTGCCATGTCAAATGCATGGAACAGCTTTTTGAAAGACCAGCAGATTACTGTTACCGCTCAGGCTTCAGGAGCTTCTGTTGAGAACATTAACCTGATTAATGCAGGTGAGATGGATCTTGGTATGGCTATGAATAATGTTGCTGCAAATGCTTTTGCAGGCACTGGTGCATTTAATGCTCCAGTTACGAATGTATCTTCCATTGGCGTTGTATACAATGAGGTATACCAAATAGTTGCCAATGCAAAAACAGGCGCAAAGAATGTTGAAGACCTTAAAGGCTTGAAAGTAGCTGTTGGACCTGCCGGTTCCGGTACTGTAGGATTGACCGAGAAGGTTTTGGCTGCTGCAGGTTTAGATATTGATAAGGACATCAAACGCCAAAGCGATAGTTTCGGTGATGCTGCTACAAAGATGCAGGATGGTCACATTGACGCTGCTTGCAACGTTCTTGCCGTTCCGGCTTCCTCCATCATTGAGATGTCCACTGTTATGGACCTCTCTTATGTAAATATCAGCGATGAAATTCTTGCAACGATTCAGGCTGAAGAACCATATTTCGTACGTAAGATTATTCCTGCCGGCACTTACAAAGATCAGGAAGAGGACAATTATACCATCACCTGCAAGGCTGCATTGTATTGCCGTGCTGACCTTGATGAGGATACTGTTTATTATATTACCAAGGCTTTGTATGAAACAAATGCAGAAGTTGCGGCAGCTCACGCAACCGGTAAAGAAATTCAACTTGAGGGAGCACTTGAAGGTATAACAACACCTATCCATCCTGGTGCTGCAAGATATTTCAAAGAAATGGGCATCGAGGTTCCTGACAACAAATAAAATATAAATATCTATGGGTTTAATTTGAATAATTTGGGTCAAGAGCGGACCATTTCCATAGGAGGGTTCGCTCTATTCTACTTAACATTGTGTAGAGGAAGCTCAATAACTAGAAGAAGGAGGTATTACATTTATGAGTAAAGACATTAATGAAAAATTTATTCCCTCTGTTGACGAAGAGCACATCGATACTGTTGATGAAAACACTGATATCGTTTACAAAGAAAACACTGATAAAGTTGACGAAGAAAAAAAAGATAACGATGAAGAAGAAGTAATTTATTCAGGTGACAAGGTTGACATTGATGCTGACGAATTGATGGCGGAATATGACAGGGAATCTGCATACCGTCGATTGATAGGGTTCCCCGGTAAGTTAGTATTTTGTTTGGCTGTGGCATGGTCTGTGTTTCAACTTTATACCGGTTTGTTTGGAACATTCCCATCTACGCTGCAGCGGGCACCGCATTTAGCCGCAGCATTAACCTTGGTTTATCTGCTTTATCCTGCAAAGAGGGGAAAGTCTGTAGAATTTACGAAGCATATTCCATGGTATGATTATATTTTGGCGGCAGCCAGTGTATTTGTTGGCTCATATCAT
>JAAYQK010000191.1 GCA_012519325.1 Gracilibacteraceae bacterium
CGGCCAAGCCCAGGAAGGTGCCGTCAGGAAGCTTCAGAGCAGCCTTACCGCCTGCTTAGACAACACTACCCCTGAAGATATTCATTTGAGGGCTGCCTATGAAGCCGGCAACAAATAGATTGGCCGGTTTGTCATATGCCCTCTGGGGGCTGTCTATCTGCTGAATATCTCCATCCTTCATTATTACAATCCTTGTTCCCATTGTCATAGCTTCGGTCTGGTCATGGGTTACATATATAAAGGTGGTGTTCAGTCTTTTATGCAGCTTTGCTATCTCAGTCCTCATCTGAACCCTCAGCTTCGCATCAAGGTTTGAGAGAGGCTCATCCATCAGGAACACTTTAGGCTCCCTGACCATTGCCCTTCCCAGGGCAACTCTTTGCCTCTGACCTCCCGACAATGCCTTGGGCCTCCTGTCGAGCAGCTGCTCAATTTTAAGTATCTTTGCCACCCTCCTGACTCTTTCGTCTATCTCAGGCCTGGGGACCTTTTTGAGCTTAAGGCCAAAAGCCATGTTGTCATATACAGTCATATGAGGATATAAGGCATAATTTTGAAAAACCATGGCTATATCCCTGTCCTTTGGTGCCACATCATTTACAAGCCTGTCACCGATATAAAGCTCTCCCTCCGTAATATCTTCAAGCCCCGCAATCATCCTCAGGGTTGTGGTTTTTCCGCAGCCCGAGGGCCCTACAAGAACAATGAATTCCTTGTCCTCAATGTCCAGATTGAAATCCCTTACCGCCGTCACATTTCCGGGATATACCTTTTTCACATGTTTTAAGGATAGATTTGCCAACTCAACTCTCTCCCTTATTATTTATTTGTATGTTTCGTGCCAAACATTTTACGCATTTATAGTTTCCTGATTAAAGTATAATTCATCGGG
This sequence comes from Gracilibacteraceae bacterium, assembly GCA_012519325.1. Classification (GTDB taxonomy): domain Bacteria; phylum Bacillota; class Clostridia; order Lutisporales; family Lutisporaceae; genus BRH-c25. The sequence goes on from JAAYQK010000191.1 coordinate 893, forward strand.
AATATTAATTTTATTGGGAGAAATAATGAATGTATGGAGGTATTTTTGTAAAAATTATACAAAGGGAGCGATACACATGAACAAGAAAAAGGCTTCAAAGGCTGATGAGCGGCTAAATGAAAGCGATCAGAAAAAAAACGAAGAATTTATAAATGTATTTGACTATTTTGAAAACGCAAATATCAGAAACCGTGAAGCTTTTATCGAGCTTCTCAATTATACTATAAAAAACAAAAAGTAAATGCCGCTTTATCAGGAAAACGGCATTTACTTTTTATTTTTCCAATGCCAATTTTACTCTAAATACAAGAATTCCTGTATATCTGATTCAATTTCATACTTAAATGACAATAGGCAGCTTATTAGCTTGGTATTCAACTCTTGGACACAATCCTCATCCAGTATACCGTCTATGTAACTGTTTCTGTGTATAAGACCTGTGAATGAACTGACTATACTCTCAGCTTTGTTGATGTCTCCGGCTTGGATATCATTAACAATCTGGGTAAGCTCCTTATCAGTCAAGCCAATCACCTTCTTATTTCATGTTTTTAATAAATGCTTCCGTCATATTTATCAAATTATTATTTAAATCTTCCAGCTTTTTTTCAATTCTCAGTAACAGAAAAGCTGTTACCGCAATGGGGAAGCCAACGGATGTAATAAACTGCTCTAAACCTTCCAACCTAATCCACTCCAATCGCACTTCTTATTTTTTTAATTGCCCTCGATTTATTTTTATTTACTGCCTGCACTGATATTTTTAATTCCTTTGCTATTTCGGATTCTTTCAGGTTTTCTACTATACATCGGTAGAGAATCAATCTTTGAGTCTCAGATAGGCTATTGATTGCATTCAACAGTTTGCGGTCCGTAACAATTTCAGTATAGTCCAAATCGCTATTGTCTTGTAATATCTCATTCTCAAAATCCACCGTATCAGAAATAAGCATATTTATCATTTCTTCTCCGGTTTCGGGGTTCAAGCTATTAAGTGACAACTCCTCGATGCTCTTCAGCTTAATATGCTTTATTCTGATTTCTTTTGCCTTTAGAGTCAATGATTTGCTTATATAGCTGTATAAGTGAATTCTGAACAAAAAATACTTGAATTTCTCTGTCAATTCTTCCAAGGCTTTTTCGTTTCCGCAATTTTTCCACTCATGATAAAGCACTTTATTCTGTTTATCTTCATTTAAGAAATTTTTTATTAGTCTGCGCTTCCCAATGCATGCCTCATCGTTGTACACCGACTTCCCCTCCTTTCGATTTTGTTTAGCCATTTCTGATTAAAACTTAAAACACCTGTAATAGGACTGCAGCCTACGGAATATATTTTGTAATATATAAGAATGGATTAACAACTAAAATATCAACCATATTATATGAACTGCCCATTTTTTGTATTAACATTTTAACATATATCTCAGAATGGTTTGACATTTTCTGTTAATTGTACTATTATTTTATGTGAATGCCACAATAAGGAGATTTAAAATGACTTTATCAAGGTTTCATAGAGCTGCTATTACTTTTGTAATTTTATTGCCCATGCTGGCTTTTTTATATTGGCATTACGGAAGAATTGAAAACATCATGAGTATCACAGGAATTGGCAGTAATGAGGCAGTAAATGTACAGGAAGTAAAAATTATAAAGAGGCCGAATTATCTGGGTGAAATTATGGATAAGGTAACCATTACAGATGTTAAGACTTGTACAGAGTTATTTGAATCTTTAAAAACATATGAATTAAGAAAAGCATTTATGGAAAGAGAGCCAAGGCATAAGACATACTATTCAATAGCTGTGAAGATAAGGGATAAGGGAACACTTAAATTGATAGCAGAAGGGAAAAACCATTTAGTTATATGGGACTCCATTACCGATTTCAATCCATATGAAAAAGATAATAACCCAGGTCATCATTTCCTATATAAAATAATCGGCAAAGAATTTGATGTAGAATATTTGGAAAAACTTTTAAACCAATAGAAAGATGGGCAGCTAAACTACCCATCTTTTTATCCGGCTTACGCTTCAATCACTTCAAAATCTCTCATAAACCATGCACCGGAATTGGAGCCGTGTCGTACATACTTGTATTTAATTTTCATTTTCCAGGATTCCTGACCATCTTCATTTGTCGCAAGATCATAAAAATAGTCATCTCTATCCTCCCACAGCTCGGCTGCTACGGATGCTGCAAAGCCTGTCACAACTCCAAGTATGACACTGAAAGGACCTAATGGTGAAGCAAGAATATTAGCCAGAAATGCTATGCCGGCAGCTACACCGGCCTCACCATTATTATAGTATTCTGCAATCTTAGATGCCTGTGACCTGCTTATGGTTACTGTCTTGTTTAAATTTGGATATGTCGGTACCTGCATTGCCTTAGCCGGTGAACAGTAAATTGTCGTTCCTTCAAAGCTTGCCATTTAGAACGCCTCCCGTTAATTATTTTTTGTAAGAGTTCAAGGTACCTTTGCCTTACATATAATAAGAAGAGTATTACATTCATTAATCAACCACTTTGGATATTTTTTATAACAAAACCAAACATAAAAAATAAAGACCTGAGGTTACTCATCTCAGATCTTTCAGCAGAAAAATGCATTATCTCTTTATTTGCTTGAGCAGCTCCGCTACAGCCCTTTCCAACTGCACATCCTTTACATCCTCAGGTTTTTGCCCCTCCTTTAACTCCAAGGCTTTGACCTCAATATCCGGTTCTATTCCCACCTTGTTTATGCTTATGCCGTTGGGGGTGTAGTACTTTTGAGTTGTAAGCTTTATGCCCGAACCGTCCTTAAGCTGTTCAATAGATTGCACCAAACCTTTCCCAAAGGTCTTAACACCGATCAGGAGTCCGGCTTTCCTGTCCTTCACCGCACCTGATACTATTTCCGAAGCGCTGGCGCTGCCTTCGTCTATCAATATTACAAAAGGCACATCCAGTTTACCCTTTTTTGATTTGTAGTCCTCTCTTTTCTTCCCCTTATCTTCCGTATATACTACGAGCCCCTCGTCCAATAGCTCATCGGCTACTTCAACACATTGATTTATGAAGCCTCCCGGGTTCTGCCTCAAATCCACTATCAAGCCCTTCATATTTTTTGTTTTAAGTGAATTCAGGGCTTTTTTGAATTCATCTCCGGTATCTTCATCAAACATGCTTATCCTAATATAACCTATATCATTTTCCATCATATTGCTTTTCACTGTCTTGAGAATAATTTCTTCTCTGATTATTTCAAAAACTCTGGGTTCCCTTACGTTATCCCTCAAAACCGTTAATATGACCTTTGTTCCTTTTTTGCCCTTCATAAGCGCAACCGCAGCATCCAGATCCATGCCGACAATATCCTGATCATTCACCTTGATGATTTTATCATTGGTTTTTAGGCCTGCTTTTTCTCCTGGTGTATCTTCTATAGGAGCCACAACCGTTACATATCCGTCCTCGCTTCTGCTGACAATAACCCCGATGCCCCCATAGGAGCCTTTGGTCGATTCATTGAAATTCTTGAATTCCTCCTTGGTCATATATACTGAATAGGGATCTTTCAAGGACTCGAACATGCCTTTTATTGCACCCTCTATTAGCTGATTGTCCTCTGCCCCTTCCACATAATTTTTCTTTATGTAATCTTTAAGCCCCAGAAGCTTTTCCATGCTCTTAATAGTTTCAAAATCCTTCTGAGTTATTACCACCTTATTTCCCAAGCTGATAGCAATCGTATTTGTAACGATAAACGTACTGAAGGCCGTGACTATTACCAGTACTATTGCCCAGAAAACCGCTGCTCTTTTATTTATCATCAATTTCACCTCATAAAAGTTCAAAATATTCTTCTCTACTCTTTATTATATTATAATCGCTCTTCATATATTATCTCAAACCCTAATTTGTTTAAGGCCTGCATTTGCTGCAGTAACCGTAAATTTTAAATTTATGGTCGGTAACCTTGAAACCCAGCTCATTAAGCTTTTCCTCTTCCAGGCTTTCATATGGGCATATATTCATCTCCCTGGTCTCTCCGCAGCCCTTGCAAATAATATGATGATGGTGTGTCCCTCCACAAAGCTCATAATGGCTGGTACCGCTTTCAATATACAGCTTGTTTATTATATCAAGAGCGCTCAGAAGCTCAAGATTCCTGTATATTGTGGAGAAATTAATGCTCCTTAGCTTGCGTTTTGCCAGATCAAATATTTCCTGGGCAGTATGATGCCCGGGGTTTTCACTAAAAACCTCAATAATGAGCCTTCTCTGCTCCGTAAGCTTATAGCCCTTCTTCTTCAACTCGGCTTCAAGCCTTCCAGTATCCTTCATTTCCTCACTTCCTTAATCAGCTCTTTAAAATCACTGCATCCTGAATATTCTTTTAACAGCTAATACGGCAATAAGTATAAATATAGAGGTCAGTACAATAGAACCTCCCGGTGCCAGGTCCAACCAATAGGATGAAAAAAGTCCTATAACCACAGAAATCAGTGCAAAAATCACCGACAGGAAAATGGTATTTTTAAAGCTTTTTGATATCAATAAACTGCAGGCTACGGGGACTACCATCAGAGAGGATACCATCATCATACCGACAACTCTCATGGAGACAACAATAGTCATGGCCGTCAAAACCGTAAAATACACATTAAGGCCGGATACCGGCATTCCCGCCAATTCTGCGCCCTCCTCGTCAAAGGCCATGTAGAAGAATTCCTTGTAGAAAAGCCCTACTGATACCAGTATGATTATACTTAAGCCCAAAATTATGTATATATCAAGTGCATTCACTGCTATTATGCTTCCGAACAGATAACTCATAAGATCCGCATTAAAGGAATTGGCAAGGCTGATAAGTACAACAGCCAGTCCTATACTTGCCGAAAGCACTATGGATATCGAAAGCTCAGCATACTGAGAAAAACGCTTTCTAAGCTTCTCAATCCCTATGGCAGCTATCAATGAAAAAAGCAGTGCCCCCCACAAGGGATAAAGCCCTCCCAGCATGCCTGCGGCAATCCCCGCCAGGGAAGCATGGGAGAGGGTATCACCAATCATGGACAATCTTCTCATTACAACAAAAGTTCCTATAAGGGGGCAAATCACAGCCACCAGCAGTCCTGCCGCAAAAGCCCTCTGCATGAATCCATAATTAAACAGCTCAAACATTCGGTATCCCTCCAATCAGTGCCTGTGGGTAATCGTCCAACTATCGCGCTTACCGTATGCTTCCTTGAATATATCTGAAGCCTGGCTCACCGCACAGTCATGCTCATAAAGCTTTCCTTCGGATAAGCACAATACCCTGTTTACTCTTTTGTCTATGGCACCGATATCATGGGTAACCATTACCAGGGTAATACCCCTTTCCCTGTTTAAAGATTTCATCAATTCGTAAAAGCTTTCTTCAGAATTCCGATCAATTCCCACCGTCGGCTCATCCATAAATATCACTCGCGGAGCACTGACCAGAGCCTTGGCAATGAACACCCTCTGCTGCTGGCCTCCTGAAAGCCTTCCGATTATGCTTTTCTTTTTCTCCAGCATCCCTACGGTCCGAAGGGCCTCATCAACCTTTTCCTTATGAGCCTTTTTAATGCGCCCTGCCAGGCCGACAATAGGGTAAAGGTTTGCCGAAACCACCTCTTCCACGGTTGCCGGAAATCCCTGATTGAAAGAAGTGGCCTTTTGCGGTATATATCCTATCTTGCCCCATTGATCAAATTTTTCAATATCAGTATCAAAAACCCTGACAGTACCTTTCTGAGGTTTTATCAAACCGAGGAAAATCCTGAGCAGTGTACTCTTGCCCGAGCCGTTGGGCCCAACTATTCCTAAGAAATCCCCGTCAATAATGCTTGTACTGACATTATCCAGCACATTTACCCTCCCGTATCCGAAGGATATGTTTTCAACTCTGATAATTTCTGTTCCCATTTAATCCCCCAATGCCTTTTTCAGGTTTTTAAGGTTTTCGTACATTACAGTTATATAATCCTTACCGGACTTAATATCCTCTTCACTTAAGCCTGCCGCGTCATTAAGCACCAATGTTCCCGCTCCAACTTCTCTTGCCAGGGCCTCAGAGAGCTTTGGGCTTGTAAGCTTCTCAAAGAAAACATACTTTACTTGCTTCTCCCTGCATTTCCTTACAAGCTCAGCCATCTTTGAAGGGCTTGGTTCCTCCTGGGGATTAATCCCTCTTATAGCAATCTGCTCCAGTGAAAAATCATTTGCAAAATAGCCGAAAGCCTCGTGGGATACAACAATTACATTGCTCTTGAAATACTTGGAAGCATCCCATATGTCTTTAACTAAATCAGAAAGCCTTGAATCCAGTTCCATCTTCCTTTTCCCATAGTACTCCGAATTCTCAGGATCAATTTCCAAAAGTGCCTCATAAACATTCTGGACTTGCTGCCTGAATCTTATAGGGCTTACCCATATATGGGGATCATAGATTCCATGTTCATGGCTTTCCTCGGCTTCCTCCTCTTCTTCGCTATGTTCCGAAGACTTCAGAAGCTCTATGCCCTGACTAGCATCAACTATTTTCGTTCTTTTTTCGTTAATATTGGGCAGTATTTTATCTAACCAGGGTTCCATCCCCGCCCCATTATATATCAGCATGTCAGCCCTACTGAGCTCCACCGCCGTCTTTGGAGTAGGCTCCCAGTCATGGGGCTCTGCTCCCGCAGGCACCATGGTTATGACCTCTGCCTTGTCCCCTGCTATTTCACTTGCAAGAAAATACATGGGATAAAAGCTGACATATATTTTAATTTTTGAGTCAGCCGGATTTTTTTCCGCTTCCGCACAGCCTGACAGCACCATGGCTGACAATAGTAAAATAATTACTGCAGTTATTGCCTTTTTCATTGCCTCTGCTCCTTTTTGCAAATCATTTGCATTTACATTGTATAATATGCCCAAGACTGTGTCAATTATGCCGTTCCAAACTTGAACTTTCCTCAAACAGGAAGTATAATAAAAAAAAGATATAACAGAAATCCCAGAGAAGAACGCAATATATAACTGCCCACCATATGTAGAAAATCCTGAAGACGGAAGAAATTATAAGTTGATAAAGGATGGAATAAATATGGATGACAGGCAAAACAACATAATTGAGTCGTTTCAATCGTTCTTTGGAAAGGAAGAACTGCTTGCGAAAGTGATCGAGTTCTTCCCCTATCCGATTCAGGTATACGCTCCGGATGGAACATCGGTTATGGTGAATAAGGCCATGCTGGTCGAATTTAATTCTATCAGCCCGGACATGGTTGTAGGGAAATACAATATATTCAAAGATCCTTACATCATCACCTTAGGTCAACTTCATGCGATAAAGCGGGCTTTCCAGGGAGAAACCGTCTTTTTCTCGGATGTCAGAGTACCTTTGGAAGATATTGCAGAACGATACGGCATAAAGGATCTAGATGTGGAGGCTGTATATCAGGACATTACGGTTTTCCCCATTTTGGATGACATGAACCGGGTGTTATTTGTTGTGGCATTTATGATTAACAGGAGGGTTTATCGCGGCAAGGATGAAATTGAAAAGGCGAAAGAATACTTGGAAAACCACTGGATGGACAAGTTTAACGCAAGTGAAACGGCAAAGGCGGCGTGCCTCAGCAAGGCACATTTCACAAAGCTGTTCAAGAAGCATA
>JAAYQK010000192.1 GCA_012519325.1 Gracilibacteraceae bacterium
GTTGTCCTTACAATGGGATATACATGGCAGCAGGGGCTTGCTATCGTGTTCTTATCAGGTATATTTTCAATTCTTATAACAATAAGCAAAATCAGGATTGCTATAGTTGATGCAATACCTGAGTCAATGAAACAGGCGGTAAGTGCCGGCATAGGACTTTTCATAGCATTCATAGGCTTCCAGAATGCCGGAATTATTGTGGCAAATCCTGCAACAGTAGTAGGCTTTGGTAACTTTAAAGCACCTGACACAATTCTTGCAATTATCGGTTTATTTATAACAGGTATATTACTGGCGAAAAAAATAAAAGGTGCTATGCTGATAGGTATTTTTGTTACAACACTTATAGGCATACCAATGGGGGTTGTAACAATACCGGAGGGCTTTACTCCTTTTTCAGCACCCCCAAGCCTGGCTCCTACATTTATGCAGCTTGATTTTAAGGGCCTTATGGAAGCAACGGGAGCAACCGACCCATGGAGTATATTTGTTTCAATTATAACACTTATAATATCCTTCAGTTTTGTTGATATTTTTGATACGATAGGTACTCTTGTAGGCACCGGCACAAAGGCAGGAATGATTGACGAAAACGGTAAAGTAATAAGAATCGATAAGGCACTTATTACCGACTCAGTTGCTGCTTCAGTGGGTGCGGTGCTCGCACTTCAAACACGACAACATACGTAGAATCTGCAGCAGGTGTCATGGAGGGAGGAAGGACAGGTTTAACTGCGCTTGTAACCGCAGTGAGGTTCTTCACAATGGCTGGGTAAAAGCTCTGAAGTTTTCCGGATCCGGTTGGAGAATTTGCTTCTCCGGCCGGATTTGTTTATTTTATGCCTTAATTTCTCCCTTGGAAAAGTATTCCACAAGCCATGGGGAGTGTGATATAATAAAAAACACCCGGAATAAACCAGGGAAATTTTCAGGTGCTGTGTGATAAACAATGAGAGAGATGATTATGGGAGAAGTAGAAGAAAAGCTTGTAAAATCATTGACCGGTGAAACAACGGAGCTGATTCCCTATTTGCCGTACTTACTTCAGGATCTGTGGGAGCTTGGATCAGACCCGGGAGAAATTATTGGGCTTATAAAAAAGAATGTGCGGAAGGTGAAGGATCTCAGAATACTTGATTTGGCTTGCGGCAAGGGAGCAGTATGTGTGAAACTGGCAAAAGAATTGGGATGCCGTGTGTATGGTATTGACATTATTCCGGAATTTATCAGTTATGCGGAGCAGAAAGCTTTCGATTTCGGAGTATCGGATTTATGCAGCTTCAGAGTCGAGGATATAAATATATCTGCTGCCAGGGAACGGGGATATGATATTGTTATTCTGGGAGCAGTGGGAGAAGTGCTGGGGAGCCCGGAGGAAACAATCCAAAAGCTTAAGAATACAATTAAACCCGGTGGCTTTATTATAATTGATGATGCCTATAGCAGAGAGGGTGTACTCAGTAATTACCTATCCCGCGAACAATGGCTCAAGTTATTTGAAAATGAAGGAATTCAGTTGATTGAAGAAAAGCCGGTAAAAGAAGATGAATTGTCTGATATAAATGATAAAAACAATAAATTCATAATTAATCGTGCAAACGAATTGAAAAATAAATACCCGGACAAGGCTGCAATATTCGACGGCTATGTCAATAGCCAGTTAGCTGAGTGTCATGAGTTGGAAAATGAAATTATTGGCGTTGTGTGGCTGTTGAGGAAATGATATTAGTAAAAATAAAAATACAGGAGGAAGAACCTATGTCAAAGGTTTTTTCAGACCCAATTATTAATCTGGGAGAAGCGGATATACCCTTTGAAGGAGCAAAGGCATATCTGTCACAAGGAGATAATCATCAGATTCTTTTTATGGAGTTTGATAAGGACGTTGATTTGCCGGAGCACTCTCACGGAAGTCAGTGGGCAGTTGTTCTGGAAGGCAGGATCGATATGACAATAGGCGGTATCAGGAAGGTATATGAAAAGGGGGACAGATACTTTATTCCCAGTGGAGTAAGTCATTACGGAAAGATTTATGCAGGATATGCGGATATTACATTTTTTGAAGATGGCGACAGATATAAGCGGAAGTAAGTGTTTAAATGAAAGAGAGGATTAAATTATGCGGTTGGTTGAAAATATTCCATTAGATACAATGGTAATTGCAAAGCTTATTGAGGATAAAAATGATTTGTTTTTAGTTTGGCCGAAAGCTGAGTTTCCTTTTAATCATTTGCAATGGCAAGAAGTCCTGGATCCTCAGAAAGGAAACATTCCTTTCTTAGTATATGAGGGTAATGAATTAATTGGGCACGCTGCTATTAGAAAAATGTCTAATGAGGATGCCTATTCTTTAGAGTACTTATACATAGTACCAGGCATGCGTTCCAAAGGGACTGGGGAGAGAATGATAAAACTCCTTGAACAGTATGCTGAGGAAAAGCTCAATGCAAAGGAACTGTATTTAGTTGTAAGGACATATAACCCAAGAGCTATCAGATGTTATACAAAATGCGGATTTAAGGAATACAGCCGCGAGGATACCTTGATTAAAATGTCGAAGGTGTTAAGAGACGGGGGAGATGAAAAATAAAAAAGAAACCCAAAATGGATTATCGATGGTTTGATATTAAATATGGGATTACATTATGAAATTGACAATGAGGGAGGTTCCGGTTTGAGATTTAAATATTATCTTAATATATTAAAAAACCGGTATGTGATTTGTCAGGTGAAACACATCAGGCTGCCTAATTTTGAAGCATCGCCTGTTGTAAGAAAAAGTCTGGTATTTTCAGGAAGAGTGCAGAAGGTAGGCTTTAGGCTGGAAATATATGAACTAGCGAAACGGCTGAATCTAACCGGTTGGGTTAAAAATAAAAATGATGATAGTGTTGAGGCCGAAATACAGGGGGAAAATAATAAAATTATTTTCCTGATTAAGTATATGCAATCATTAAAAAGAGCATCTGTCAAAGATGTGACAATAAGTGAAATGCCGACTGCAGATGATGAGACGGATTTTATCCTGATAAAAGAATAGGGATGTAATGAGCACATATCTAAAGCAAATATAAAGAAAGAGGGGCGTTTCATGAGGCCGGTTAAAAATATTTATTGTGTTGGCCGTAATTATGTTTTACATGCGAAAGAATTAAAAAACCAGGTTCCTGAGTCTCCGATTCTGTTTACAAAGCCTACTCACGCACTTGTAAAGGCGGAAGGGCAGGCAATAATACTGCCCGGAGACAGCGGTTCCGTTCATTATGAAACGGAATTGGTTATAAGAATAGGCAGATCGTATAAAAAAGGCAAGAAGGCAGATGAGCTTATTGATGGAATAGCTGTCGGTATTGATTTTACCTTGAGAGATGTCCAGAATGAGCTGAAGCAGAAAGGCTATCCGTGGCTTTCGGCCAAGGGCTTCTTAAACTCTGCGGTCCTGAGCAGATTTGTTGATTTTCCTGGAATAGAGGAATGCAAAAAAATAAGCTTCGCCCTTATTAAGAATGGAGAGCAAGTTCAAGCCGGCAATATTAAAGATATGATTTTTGATTTTCAAACCATAATAGACTTTACTGCAAATAGGTTTGGCCTTGGAAGGAATGACATAATTTATACCGGTACTCCTCAGGGTGTGGGGCCGATTTCTGACGGAGACAATTTGTCTTTAGTGTTGGGTAAGGAAGTAATAGGCAGATGTAAAATCAAACTATCATAATTTATGCTTTGGAATAGACATCCGGCATATTCTGCATAGTTATACTTTTTGAGAGGATTTTGTATAAAAGGGGCGGGAAGGAAATGCTTAGCGTTGAAAGATTGTTGAAGGTTAAAAAGGAAGATATGCCTGAGCTTTCAAAAACTCTGGAGGCAGAAGACATTAAACAGCTTGTGGAATGGCTGGCCGAAAAAGACGATAGACTGAGGTATAACTCGCTGCTTTTACTGGAATACCATTCGGATAAATATGACGATGTGTACCCTTTCTGGGATGCATTCTGTAATAAATTAAAAAGCTTCAACTCATACCATAGAAGTATAGGGTTAATGCTTATTGCCGTTAATGTGAAATGGGATAAGGAAAACAGGATAGATGGGGCAATAGATGATTACCTGGAGATTCTAAATGATGAAAAGCCGATTACAGTACGTCAGTGTATTCAGGCATTAAGTAAAATTATTCCCTATAAAATCCATTTACATGATAAAATTGCTGATAAGCTTATGTCCATAAATATTATGGATATTAAACCGACTATGAGAAAGCTTATACTGCTTGATATTATTAATATTCTTGTTTTTATACGAAAACAGCGGGCTTCGGAGGAAATTGACAGTTATATCTCAAAAGCGCTTACAGGTGAATTGCTGGACAAGAAATCAAAAAAGCAGATAGAATCGATGCTGTAGATTATTGGAGTGAGATTTAAATGAAGCATGGGAAAAAGGCCTTTATAATTGCTGCGATATGCTTAACTGTATTTATTCTTATGAGATATGTGTTTTCTCCGTATATTGATGCTTACAGGGTAAACCGGAATCTGGACATTTCAGGCGTAAAATTGTTAATGTCACCTTCAGAGGTTGAAAAAATCCTTGGTGAAGGCAGCCCCATAGGCGGATTTGGGGCACACTTCTATGAATATGACAATTCTGCTGTTATGATAGCTTACCCTGTGGATGGAATGCTGGAAGACAAAGCCGGACAGATTGCCGTATCTGATCCCAAATACAGCATCTGCGGTGTTAAGCCAGGGGACTCTACAGACAAGGCAAAGAAGATTCTTGAGAAGCTTGGCTTTGTTCAGGATCAGACAGATAGAAGCTCCTTCAAAAGGGGCAGTGCCAGAATTGATATTTTTAGTGGAACAGTCAGAATTGATATTGAGGATTGGACTATAAAAGGCCGGGTGTATTAATTTTATATTGTTTTATTGGTGTTGTCGTGCTATATTGGTAATGAAGAAAAACTGGAAGAAACGGGAGGCCGTAAAAGTGAAATCAATTCTTATAAGAGTTAAATCCACAAAGAATATATTACAGCCTGGGACTGGAATTTAATAATATTTATTTGTATTACAGTCACGGGCGAATGCATCCGTGACATAATATAATTAAGATCATGGAATGCCATGGTCTTTTTGTTTGGGAGGAGATTGCTTTGACTAATCAGACAAGAGCAGACTTAATGCTGCTTGTGGTTACAATTTTCTGGGGAGCATCGTATATGCTTACAAAGCTTGCTCTTGATGTACTTGAGCCTTTTAATCTGGCAGCACTGAGATTTTTGATTGCTTTTGCCGTATCCGCCCTTGTATTCCGGAAGAATATTATGAAGTCAGATATAAAAACAATTAAGTATTCTTTGATTTTGGCGGTAATACTGGTCGGAATGTTCATATCAATGGCTTTCGGTTTGAAATATACCACTGCTTCCAATGCAGGCTTCCTGATAAGCCTTGCTGTAATCATTATACCGATACTTTCATATGCATTTTTGAAGCAGAAGATTGAGAAGGGAGTATTGATAGGAGTATGCATTGCTCCCGTTGGCATAGCTTTGTTGACATTAAACACCCAGCTGAGAGTTAGCGGCGGGGATCTGCTCTGCATATTGTGCGCATTTCTTTCTGCCGTACATGTCGTGGCTATGGGGGTTTTCACAAGAAAAGTCGACTCCATTGCCCTGGGCATTCTGCAGCTCGGTTTCGCAGGTGTATTCAGCATATTATTCTCTTTATTTACAGAGACAGTGAAGCTTCCCAATACAACAGTTTCCTGGGGTGCTACATTAGCTCTCAGCATACTTTGCACCGCATTCGGTTATATTGTGCAGGCTACGGCGCAAAAATATACCAGCGCTTCCCATACAGGGCTAATACTATCACTGGAACCGGTTTTTTCGGCAATATTAGGCTTTGCGTTCCTCGGAGAGGTTCTGCCATTGAGAGGGTATATTGGTGCTGCAATCCTTCTGCTCAGCGTCTTGATTGCAGAGACAGGCTTTAAGAAAAAGGATGCAAAGGAAACGGAAATTAATATATGACAGCAAAAGAAGTCAAGAAATACTTAGTTTGGATTTGTTATCCTTAATTCAGGAGATGTGATTATGGAAAGCTGGGAATTGACCTTCCGCCATGCAAGATTATGGTGTTCCAGGGACAGCCCTTCGAGGAGGAGAAATTTGAGGAAGCAATAGGAGATTTATGGGAGGCTATGAAAAAATATAACCTGGAGCTTTATGGCTTTAAGTGGGCTGATGAGGACGGACCGAGATTCCAGCTGGCACCTATGGCCTACAGAGGGTATATTGAAGCAAGACCGGTAAGACAACTGAATGAATAATTAAATTTAAGGGAGCCGATAAAGGCTCCCTTAAGCAATCTTAGCATGGCCTCCCTAAGGATATTGTTACAGCAATATTTTATATAGCTTGATA
>JAAYQK010000193.1 GCA_012519325.1 Gracilibacteraceae bacterium
CCGAGGCTGATACCTGTGTTTTTGGAATTACTGATCTCATTGTTTTCAATAATCCAGCCTTTACTCCAATGAGGACCGATCAAGCCTTCCTGAAGAGCAGTCGGTGGAGCCCAGTTAGGAGCTGCCATTGTCAAATGAAACCCCCTTACCGTTATATAATTAATCCCGGTTTTTACAGGCCAAAAGCAGAATTTTCGTACATTGATCTCAATTCTGTTTTCATCTGGATCAAATTGACCGAAGTTTGCATATATTGTAGTATTGACATCATCCGTCTCGCAATACCAGGTATGCAAGGACCATTCCGGTTCCCTTGCTTCGGTATAGGGTTTTGGGGACATGACGTCTTCAAGGCTCTTTGCTTCAAACATCGACTTTCCGTTAATATATACCTCGCCCAAATGGAACTCCCTGTCCCGAGTGAGAAACCAGTCACCCCAGACAACTTCCTTATACGGATTAAAATCTCCGAAGAAAGTATTGGGTAGTACCGTTTTGTATACACTCCCCTCTACCTTCACCCAGTCTGTAATCACCTCCGCGCCGGAGATAACTACCTTTTCGCCTGGTGCAGCCTCATAGGTTATCCTTTCATTGTCACTCGTTCCCCCATTGATGGGGTTGACATGCTCACGATAAACCCCTTCGTGAACAATGATGGTATCTCCGGCTTTTGCATAATCTGCAGCCTGTTGAATCGTCTTAAAAGGTCTTTCTGCGGAACCTGCCCAGGTATCGCATCCCTTTGCAGCAGAAACATGAAATTCTTTTGCCACAATCATAGCCCTCCTGTTAAATCGTTTTTTCCAAATTCTCCCAAGACACCTGTCTGGCCTAAAGGCCACGAATCGATGAAATGTTTTTTTACTTTATATGCAACACAATCAGCCTTTCACTGCACCCATAATCAAACTTTTTTGTACCTGTCCACTAAACACGATATACATAATAATCGTAGGAAGGGTTGCGATTACCAGGCCCGCACCTATTGGCCCCCATTCGGTTTCATTTTCATTGACCATGGAAAAAATACCCACAGTCAACGTCTTCAAACGGTCGCTGTTAATGAAGGTGTTTGCAAACATTAATTCATTCCATGAACTCATATACGTAAAAATTGAAATCGTTGCAATCGCAGGCCGCATCAGCGGAAGAATCAATTTGCCAAAGACTTTATATATACTGCACCCATCAATGCATGCTGCCTCTTCAAGCTCTTTGGGTATACTCTCTAAAAAACCAGTCATAATGAGTATCCCTATTGGAAGTGCAAACGCCACATAAGGGATAATGATCGCTAAATGCGAATTAAGAAGCTTAAATTTTCTGAGTATCATGAACAGCGGCAAAAGTGTAGCGTGAATCGGAACCATCATTCCAACAAGGAAATAAACCAATGTAACTCCGCTTAGCTTCCATTTCATACGTACGATTGCATATGAAGAAGTACATACCAAAAGACTCGTTATAACAATGGTGCTTACCGTCACGATAACACTGTTAATTAAAAACACCAATACATTCCCAGAGGTCAAAGCCTTTATATAATTTGAAACTCGCCAAACCTGTGGCAAGCCAATAACGTTACCTCCAAATATTTCATAATTATCCTTAAAGGAAAATGTCATCAGCCAATAGAGTGGAAATAGCTGAATCACAGCAAAAATACACAAAGCGATGAAAATGAATGTTGAAACCGTTTTTTTAAGTGTTTTGTTCAGTGGTCTATAGAATTCGGTTTGGTTATCCATCTTAAGATCGTATCTTGTCATCTTCTTGTCTTTCATATGTTCACCTCCATTCTCATTCCATTACATCTTTGCTCATAAGCTTTTTAATAGCTACTGTAAACACGAAACATTCAACAATGATAAATATGGCCATCGCACTACCGTAACCATACCGGTATTTGGCAAAGATCGAAGTGTACATCAGTATGGTCGGAACTTCAGTTGCGTGTAACGGACCGCCTCCGGTCATAACATAAATCAGGTCAAATGATTTAAAGGATCCGATTACAGCAAAAATAACGCATACCCGAATAATCGGCTTCATAAGTGGTATACTGATCCGCATAGCGATCGTTAATTCGTTGGCGCCATCAATAAGGGCTGACTCGTAAATCTCTGAAGAAATAGATTTCGCTGAAGCATACATTATAAGCATATGATATCCAATATACTGCCATACGATAACAACAAACACGCATCCCAGAGCCTGTTCCGTGCTTGCAAGCCATCTGCCGGCAAGCGACTCCAGACCAATGCCCCTCAATACTGTATTTAATAAACCATAATCTGGATTATATATTCTTGTCCACAATTGGCCGATGACGACTGTAGAGATAATAACAGGAATAAAATAAATCGTCCTGAATATTTTCTCACCCCTGACTTCCCTCGCCAATATAAGTGCCAGTGTTAAAGCAATCGGCAGCTGTA
>JAAYQK010000194.1 GCA_012519325.1 Gracilibacteraceae bacterium
CCCCGTTTTCTCAATAACGATTCCGAGTAAGCATATGCAAACTAATCACCGGTAATACAACAATAACCTTGGTACCTTTCCCATACTCCGTTTCAATTTTCAGTCCGAACTCTCCCCCGCAATACAGCTTTATTCTCTGATTTACATTATTAAGGCCAACTTTGCTGAATTTGTTCCTGTCGGATGAATCCTTCAAAATAACCTTCATTATTTCATCCTCTATACCGGGCCCGTCATCCGAAATCTCAATTATCAGCTTTTCCTCCTTCACAAAACCGTCTATGACAATATTCAGATTGTCTTCTTCGGCTTCCATTCCATGAATAATTGAGTTTTCTACGATAGGCTGAAGAATTAATTTTGGGACTGTAAGCTTCATATATTTGTCGTCTATGTTGTAGCTGATATTTATTGCTCTATTGAAGCGCAGCTTTTGTATAACGATATAATTCTTAACATAATCAATTTCTTCCTGAAGGGTAATCATTTCCCTGTCCAGATTTGTACTGATCCTCAACAGCTTTACAAGAGCCGTAATAGCTTTGCTTACACTGTTGTTCCCCTGGATTTTTGCCATCCACTTTATCGTATTCAAGGTATTATACAGGAAATGGGGATTGATCTGCGCATGAAGAGCCTCCAGTTCAACTTTCTTTTTCTCCTGCTCCTCCTTTATCAGCTTGTCAATAAGCACCTGCATTTCACCTATCATGTTATTCAGACTGCTGCCTAATTGTCCCACCTCATCATTTGATTTTACTTCGGTCCTTACGGTCAGGTCCCCCTGCTCAACCTTTTTTATAACACTCATCATCTTCATCATAGGCTCGGTGTATCTTATGGAAAACAACAATATGTATATGATAATGACAATACCGTAAATAATACCTCCAATAATTAAATATTTCTGTATATTATTCAATTCCTCATATAAATAATTCGTGGGAACCGTCTTTATTATCTTCCAGCCATTATTCCTGATGGTTGAATAAATTGCCACCTTATCAATGTTTATTTTATATTGGACATAATTATGCCCGGTTATATCGTCAAGTACTGCCTTGCCATAAGGCTCTTCATTGATTGAGCTTCCTATTTTCTCCTTTTTTGAATGGCTTATAATATTCCCTTTATCATCACATATCAGGACTTCTGCCTTGCCATTGTCCAACAACCTTGAATATGCCTGCTCCAGCAAAACCTCCTCCAGATCTATAAGCAGATACCCGTAATCCTTTAAAGTATTAAAATTAATAATCTTTCTTGCAAGAGTAAAATAGTTTTTATTGAATTTCCCGGACAGCACTTCGATTTGCTCTACCTTTGTCGGAAGCCAGAGGGGTTGTCCCGATGAATCCTCCAATCGCTGGTTGATCCTGTCAATCCTGTTTATTTTCTTGGCTCCCGCAGTATAGTAGGCATCCTTTAACACAAGGTCAATCACTTCAATATCATCTCTTGAAGTAATGAAATTCCTAAGCACCCGCCCGAATTCATCAGCCCTGTAATCATCCTTGTTGTCCAGCATATTCAGCAGCTCACTGTTTGAAATAATTACAGTGGAAAACTTCTGAACATCATCCAGTATAAAGTTCAATTTTTCACTTGCCTCGAATACCGATTGTATTGCTGTTTCCGTATATTTATTTTTGATTATTTCCTTTACCGTCCTGTTATAGGTAAAGTATATTACCGATACCGGAATTGCTATTAGTACCACCGCAAAAATCCCAAGCTTGACCCTCAGGGAATTAAACACCTTGATCCTATCCACTTACCAACCCTCCTGCCATTCACTCAGCCTTCCTGATACGCTCCAATCCTTCATAAATATTCCTTGCAGTCACACTGCTGTCCAGGTTGGATACCAGCATATTGCGCAGTTCACTGATAAGCACCTTTTCAACATCATAGAAGTTTGATACCTTCGGCCTCAGGTAGATGTTTTCCGGTTTCCATGCATTAAGAACTGCGTTTACATGCTTCAAGTCAGCATAGGCCTGTCCGCTTGCGGACGGATCCTCATAAGCTGATTTCCTCGTAGGAAGGCAGCCACCTTCTTGGTGATTCAGCACTCTCAACTGCATATCCCTGGAAGTAACCCAGGTAATATACAGCCATGCTGCCTTCTTCTCGTCTTCTGAAGCAAATTTATTGATTCCGATACCGGATCCCCCATATATATTTGCACTCCTTACTTCACCATAAGGTAAAATGGAATAGCCTACCTTTCCGGCAACCTTTGAATGTACAGCATCTTCTATATACGTGTAATTCTCGTCCCAATTCAGCATCATAGCTATTTCCCCCTCACGGAAAATCCTGGCCAGATCGGTCCAATTCCAATTTATGCTCTGAGGTGCCGAAACCAAGGCAAGCTTCTTATACATGTCCAGTGCCTTAATGAAGCTTTCATCCAGAACATTTATACGATTATAGGTTTTTAATCCCAGGGTGTTTATTTTATCATCAGAAAAATAATCACCGCCATAGGCTGCAAGAATATTTGAAAATTCGCAAAAAATGGAGTTATGCTGCTGTGCCATAAGCCCGTTGCCGTATTTTACTTCTTCATCAGGTACGTTTTCATCTATCCACCTGGCAACTTCACAATATCTTTCCCATGTGAATTCTCTGGTACCGGGGGTCCAGTCGTAACCCATATCTTTCATGAACCGATCCCGGTACTTGTCAAAAATATCCTTCCTATAATATAGAATCATTGTCGTACTGTCAAAGGGTATGGCATATACATTCTTTTCCTCCTCAAAATATGAGCACACAATAGTCTGGCTATCTACAAAATCATCCATAAATCCTTTTATGTTGGGTAAATCGGGATTCTCATTATAGGGATTCAATACCTCCAGGCAATTATAAAACCTGTTCAGCGTTTGATAAGGATCTACATATATAATCTGATACTCTCCTGCCTGTGCTATAAAATCAAGATTGACCTTCTGAACCAGTGTTTCATAATCCACCGGCCTTATTTTAATGTTTATCCCCGTTACCTGGGAAAACTCCTCGCTGTCATGGGTCAGAATATTAGCATATAAATTGTTTTCCACAACAAAATTCAGGGTTAATCCCTCAAATTGCCTGATATTGTAGCCCTCAGGCAAATCCAGGCTTTCAAAACCCAGATTCCGGAGCTCCGTATTCCCGGCAGCAGCTTTTTCAACCTGAAGTGCTCCTTCTCTTTCGGTCGCTCCGCCGGAGCATGAAGTCAGCAAAATGCATATTGAAATAATGATAAGTACTTTTTTTGACAAAATGCCCACCTGCCTGTATGTTAATTCTTACTTTTATACCATAATTAATATATATTTACAATATTTTCTTATTATAGATTAGCATACTTTTTTAAGTTTATAAAGGATTCGATGTTACAAATTTAATACAACAAAGCCTCTGTTTTATGATAGAATAGAATTGTCGCAGTATGCTAATGATATTCCTTTAGGCGGTGATCCATATTGAAAATATTGATTGTTGATGATGAACCGGCAATTGTCGACCTGATAAAGATAAATCTTGAACTGGAAGGCTTCGATACCTGTGTATGCTATACCGGCCAGCAAGCCGTCAAAGTTGCGCCGATTTATATGCCCGACTTGATATTGCTGGACATAATGCTTCCGGATATTAACGGTTTTGAAGTGTGTAAGGTGCTTCAGGATTTAAACATACCCATAATAATGCTCACAGCAAAAAATGATATAAAGGACAAGATCTACGGCCTTGAGCTGGGTGCCGATGACTATATAACCAAGCCCTTCGACAGCAGGGAATTGACTGCAAGGATAAAAACCGTTCTCAGAAGAATCGATAAATCCGGTTCCAAGGAAGACCCCAACATACAATTGGGGCCCATAATGATTAACACATCGGAGCGGCAGGTCTATGTAGACGAGGAGGAAATCATACTGACTCCGAAGGAATATGATCTTCTTCTGGTCTTCTGTGAAAACCAGAAAAAAGTATTTTCAAGAGAAAACCTTCTTGAACTGGTATGGAAGTTTGAATATATCGGTGACAGCAGGACCGTGGACATGCATGTGCAGAGACTGCGAAAGAAGCTTGGAAAATACAGCTTTTTTATAAAAACCGTATTCGGAATCGGATACAAATTCGAGGTACAGGTATGAAGCTGAAGCATAAAATCATAGCACTTAATATGGGTGCTCTTTTTTTCATGCTCATAATATTGGGAACCATAATAACCGCAATAACAGATAACTACAATCTGTCCACCACTCTCGGATACCTTGAAAACCAGGGTAAATATGCAGCCATATACATCGAGCAGTATGCTCTGAGCAAAGCTCCCAACAACTTTGAGGTTCCTTCGGTCATGGATACAAGCGGGAATTATCTGGCAGCCGTGCTCAGCGGCTTGGTAAAATGCAGGGTACAGATATACTATGGTGACAGGCTTCTGGGAGATTCCGAGGAGTCAACGGATTTTACAGGGGAAATAAGGCCGGAAATCAAGGAAACCTATAAAATGAAAAAGGCTTATTTTGTTACAGCAGGAAAAAACAGAACCTTCTATTATGCCGTACCTGTGAGCATCAGCAACAGATACACCTACTCCCTGGAATTCATATACGATCTCAGTGAGATTGACAATATGAAGAACAATACCGTAAGAATGTTCATTTATACAGGGGTTTTTCTATCGGTATTCATGATGCTTGGCAGCACCATTATTTCCAACAGGATCACACAGCCTATAAAAATGCTGAATGAAGCAGCCAGGCAGTTTTCGGAAGGAAACCTGGAAAGCCGCGCCAGTGTTACAACAAAGGATGAGGTAGGCGAGCTTTCAACAACCTTTAATTCAATGGCGGACAGCATTGAGGATATGATAAACAAGCTCAACTATGAAAAAGAGAAGCAAAAGTATTTCTTTGACAATTTTACCCACGAAATTCGTACCCCTCTCACCACCATTCTGGGATATGCGGATTTGCTATGGAAAACCGACGATGAGGATGTTAAGGATAAAAGCCTGTTTTATATTACTTCGGAAGGAAATAGAATGCTGAAAATGATGGAACGGCTTCTTGAGCTTTCAAAGCTTAAGAATTACAGCTTTGAGCTGAATAAAACCGATTCCAACCTTAAAAAGCTTATAGAAGACGCATGCGATTCCATGCAATATAAGATGAAAAGATACAATACAAGCTGCAGACTCGATCTTGAGGATATCACATGGAAGGTTGATCCTGACTTCTTTAAGCAGGTCATAATAAACCTTATTGACAACTCCATTAAGTACAGCAAATCGCCGATTATTGATATAAGCCTTAAGAAGAAAGACAAAGTGGTGCTTGAGGTTGTGGATTACGGCTGCGGAATAGACCAGAAAAGCCTTGATAATGTATTCGAACCGTACTACAAGGTGGAAAAATCAAGGAATAGCTACAATGATGGCTGGGGCCTGGGTCTGTCCATAGTAAAGGAGATAATCGACAAGCACGGCGGCAGCATTGATATCATAAGTGCACCCAAAAAAGGCACCAGAATCATAATTACTTTGGTATGAACAAGGGGGTTTTTTATATGAAAAGGCTGATTCTGATATTTTCAGTTATTATAGCATTGCTGACGGGATGTACGGTAAAGCAGGGACAGCTGGTTATCATTGAGGAAGAAAACCACAGTGAGATCCGGCAGAATAAGAATGTATATGAACACCTAAACTGGGAATCCCGAATATTTCCCATTGAAAAATACAAAGAAGCAATCGCCAGAATCGATGCAGAAATGAAACCCCTTGCAGTTTCTCCCGACTACAGTATGGTCCTTGCATTCCAGCCTACGGGAAGTCCTGTTCCGGATGCCGCAAACCGCAGGGTCGTAATAGGAAATATGGTTCAGGAAGTAAATCTCTACGCCTGCAATACTGAAAACGGAGAGAGTAAAAACCTTGGAAAATTTCTCTCCCTGAAGGACTTCCGCTTTGATGAAACCGGAAACTCTTTAGCCTTTATTGACGGAAACAGCAATATATATATATACAGCAACACGTCCGGACAGCTGCAAAGGCTGGTTACTGCGGAAAAGCGGGATGCTTACAACACCTTAAGCTGGTCAAAGGATTCCAGAAGGCTGGTGATAAACTCCCGTATGGAATTCGACATTGCCTCAAGAGAGTTTATATCAATTGCGGTGGAAAGCTATACTCCATTTATTAAAAGTAAATTCATCGACAACAATTATATTTTGCAAATGAAAAACAATGAATACAATGACATGATTGCTTTCTATGATTTCAGCACCAAAGAATTCACAAGCATTGCCAATGGAATCTATATCGATTCGGATAATTCCAACGTACTGTATACCAAAGACTATATGAGCGGGCTCAATATAGTGAACCTGAAGACCCTGGAAAGCAAATCCATCGATAACGGCCCCATATATTGTTCGTATATAATGAAATCAACAGGGGATATTCTTTACAGCACTTTAAACAATGATCTTGACAGCAGCTACAGGTACTTACTGGTGAAGGTGAACCCCCTTACAATGACAAAAACCAGTATCAGTTTGGATTCACCCACCTTTTACATGAGCCCCGCAGAAGATAAACTTTATGTTATAAGCAGCTACAGTTCAAACACCATTGAGATTGACAGTGGAAACCTGAGGGTTTACCAGGATGGAAATATGAAGGATGACCCGGACTTGTACGGAATCAAGACTACCCTGCTGAAAATGTTCCAACTGGATTATAATTTCAATGAAACTTATGAAAAGTATGAGAATATGGCAAAGGAAATATATATCAATACTTATGATCCTCTTCCCCAGGAAGCGCTGGAAAACAAGCTCATTGACTTCAAGAGGTTCAACATGCCTATCCCCACTCATCAGCGTGAGGATCATATACCTCCCACAATATACTTTGAGCAGCTGAATGTCACAGATTCCAAAGCATCGATAAATCTTGGCCTTTATTATATCAATTCGGTGGAAATGATTAAAGAAAATGGAAAATGGTATATCACAGGTTTTTCGACCCATCCTGCTTCCGGAGAAATAGCCTCGGTAACCTCAATTGTAAAAAAACATCTTAATAATATAAAGAACAAGAATGTTAATGAAGCCTTGAAATACTGGAAAGCTAAAGAGGATACCGAATATCTGGCAGCCCAGAGAAAAATAGTTGAGGAGCTTATAGCCGGAGCAGATGAGCTTACATTTGATGTAGGAGAGATCGAGTTTTGGTCTTTGAGTGACCCCCACAGAGCAGAGAGTGCTGATAGATCCACCTATGCAAAGGAAAATAATAATTGATGACGGAAACAAAATAAGCAAATACAAGCTTATACTCTCCAGGCAGTATAAGAAGCAGTTTGAAATAGAAAGCTGGAATACAGACCCTCTTAGCATATCGCAGCTTTATTAAAGCTGCGGTTTCTCTTTCATATATAAGGAGCGCAAATTCATCCAGTAATTGATAGTATCCTCACTTGGATTAACATTAATGTCAATATTGTCAAAAATGAGCATGACTTTGACTTC
>JAAYQK010000195.1 GCA_012519325.1 Gracilibacteraceae bacterium
AATCCTTTTTCTCATTTATGAAATTTTTTATTGTTTCTTCAATTTTCCTTGTGCCAAATTCATTAAAATGTTGTAAACTATTGTTGTAAACTATTATACATAGAAGACTCTCATCCTTTTTTGTTTATTTGATTGTCAAATTATATCATAACAGGATGAAGTCTTCTTTTCTATTGTTTTACTTTTATTTCTATATAATCCCTACGGTAACTTTACACTAAGACAACAATACGGGGAATAATAACTTTGTTAATAATTTTGCAAAAAGGAGGGAAAACGATAATAAATATAGAAATTATTACAAATTACATTATAAAACGGGAGGTACATAAAAAAATGAAAATTTTAGTTATTAACTGCGGCAGTTCATCATTGAAGTATCAGTTAATGGATATGGAAAATGAAGAAGTTATTGCCAAAGGTCTTGCAGAGAGAATTGGAATTGACGGTTCAGTTCTTAAGCATCAGCCTAAGGGTTTTGACAAAGTGACTGTAGAAAAACCTATGCCTACTCATAGAGAGGCATTGCAGACGGTAGTTGATGCTCTGAGGGACAAAAACTACGGTGTAATAAAGGATATGGGAGAGATATCTGCAGTTGGACATAGAGTGGTACATGCAGGTGAGAAGTTTGCTTACTCTGTTGTACTTAATGAGGATGTTATGAATGCTTTGAAGGAATGTATAGATATAGCGCCTTTGCATAATCCGCCGAATATTATGGGTATTGAGGCCTGCAAACAGATTATGCCGGATGTTCCTATGGTAGGAGTATTCGATACGGCTTTCCACCAGACTATGCCGAAAGAATCATATATTTACGCTATTCCCTATGAATACTATGAAAAGTATAAAATAAGAAGATACGGCTTTCACGGCACATCACACAAATATGTGGCTGAGAGAGCAGCGGCAATGCTCGGCAAACCTATTGAGAATCTTAAGATTATTACCTGTCATTTGGGCAATGGCGCAAGCATAACAGCAGTAAAAGACGGCAAGTCGGTAGATACAAGCATGGGCTTTACTCCCCTGGAAGGGCTTGCAATGGGAACAAGATCAGGCAATATAGATCCTGCAATAATAAAATATATTGCTGAAAAAGAAAACATTAGTGTGAATAAGGTTGACGAAATATTAAACAAAAAATCAGGAGTACTTGGCGTATCCGGAGTCAGCAATGATTTCAGGGACATTGAAGAAGCTGCCGATAATGGCAACGAAAGAGCAAAGCTTGCACTGGATGTATATGTGCATTATGTAAAGAAATACATCGGCGCATATGCAGCAGTAATGAACGGTGTCGATGTAATCGTATTCACAGCTGGGCTTGGAGAAAATTCTGCGAATATGAGGAGCAGAATATGCAAAGACATATCATTTCTTGGAGTTGAATTGGATGAAGCAAAAAACAACATCAGAGGGAAGGAAGCGGATGTATCAAAGGATGGGTCAAAGGTGAGAATCTTGCTTATTCCAACCAATGAAGAACTCATGATTGCAAGAGATACGGCAAAACTGGTCGGGAATTCAAGAAACTGAAAATAATGCGGCATTTAGCCGCTTATTTTTTTATGCACTGTAAATACTATATGTGTTGTGAAAAGGAGTTATCATAACAAAATCAGATGAAGTGTTTTCCACTACGTCGAAGCATATAACATAAACGGTGTGAAGTGCTTTTGCTTGACAAAACATATATTGATTTGTATAATAAAATTTGTTAATCAGAGAGAAAAATAGCGGGTGGTTGAATGGATCTTAATTTTGCTGGAATATCCAAGACCGAAGGCTTTAAAGAAGAATTCGACATTACTGACCATCTTGTTGACGGTACTATTGTATTCTGCGGTGAGAATTTGAATATCGTTTCTCCAATTACAGTTAAAGGCAGTGCGGTCAATTATGGAGGAAAGATTAATGTTGATCTTACGATTACAGCAAAAGTGGAGAGGACATGTTCCAGATGTTTAGAGAGCTTCACGGAAGAAGTTCTTTCAGATTCAAATTATGTATTTGTAAAAGATGCTAAGGACGATAATGAGGACTATTATGTCTACAAAGGAGATAGGGTAGACATTACAGAGCTTGTTCTTGGCGATATAGCAGCCAGGCTTTCCATGAAACCGCTGTGCAGTGAAAACTGCAAAGGACTGTGTCCTATGTGCGGAAAAAATAAGAACAATATCGACTGCCAATGCAAAAATGAAGATGTTGACCCAAGGATGCAAGCTTTAAGCAAGCTGTTCGACAGAAAGTAAGGAGGTGTTTGTATTGGGCGTACCGAAGAGAAGACACTCACAATCGAGAAGAGATAAAAGAAGAGCTAACTGGAAATTGGCTATGCCGGGGCTGGTTGCATGCCCCCAGTGTCATGAGCCGAGGCTTCCACACAGGGTGTGTAAATCCTGCGGTTATTATAAGGGCAGAGCTGTAATTAAGGTAGAAGAATAATAAATGCTTATGATGGTTCCCTCAGTACGGATTATGTAATGGGGGAACTATTTATTTTTTGTAAAATGCAAGAAAAATATTGCATTTTTAGCGCTAAGTATTATATACTAGTAATAGTACCTGGTAATAACTTATGAAATATAAGATTATCTGGCACTAATTGATGCATTCTATAAATTCGAGAATACTTTATGTGGTATTCAAAATAAAGTACTGGAGGTTTATATATGAAGCAGGGAAGCATTAGCAAGAAAGAAAGACAGTCAAGCCTATTGGACAGAATCAAGGCAGATCCTTTTCTTACTGATGAAGAACTTGCAGAAAGCTTCAATGTAAGCATACAGACCATAAGACTCGACAGGCTTGAGCTTGGTGTACCGGAGCTCAGAGAAAGAATTAAGAGCGTTGCAGAGGAAAACTACAGCAAGGTCAGGTCCCTTCAGGGTAAAGAGATAGTTGGGGAATTGGTTGACCTGAACTTAGGTAAAAGCGGAATTTCCATACTTGAGACTGACAATACCCTTGCATTTGAAAGGACAAATGTCGTGAAAGGGCAGTACATATTCGCTCAGGCTGAATCTCTTGCTATAGCAGTGATTGATGCAAATGTTGCTCTCATAGGAGTTGCAAACATCAAATATAAGAATCCTGTTTTTGCCGGCGACAAGCTGATTGCAAAGGCTGAGGTAGTCAGAGTCAGGGGAAATAAGTATTTTGTGTGGGTTTTCATAAGAGTAAATCAGACTGAAGTATTCAGAGGAAAATTTATCTTGGTATCCTTCAGCAAGTGACAATAAAGTGATTGGGAGGTTTTATTATGAGGATAGCTATTGATGTAATGGGAGGCGACAATGCTCCGGGAGCAATAATCGATGGGTCTGTTATGGCAATGAAAGAATATGGTGCAGAACTATATTTGGTCGGTTTAAGGGAAGAGATATTGAAATACCTTGGAGAGGAATACAAAAAACACCAAAAGGTAAAAATCATTGAAGCTTCGGAAATAATCAATGTGGATGAAGCACCGGTAAGTGCCATAAAGAGTAAAAAGGATTCCTCTATGGTAGTAGGGCTTAAGCTTGTGAAGGATGGACAATGTGATGCTTTTGTATCTGCAGGAAGTACGGGAGCATTTCTTGCAGGCTCTCTTCTCAAGGTGGGGAGAATTAAGGGAATTGACAGGCCGGCACTATCACCGCTGCTGCCTACTTTAAAGGGAAGTTGCATGGTAATTGATGCGGGAGCAAATGTGGACAGCAAACCGAAAAATCTTCAGCAGTATGCGGTAATGGGATCCATTTATATGGAAAAAGTAATGGGAATAAAAAACCCGAGAGTTGGCCTTTTGAATCTTGGTGCTGAGGCATCAAAAGGGAATGAACTGACTAAGCAAAGCTATGCTCTGATAAAAAATACGGATGTTAACTTTGTAGGGAATGTTGAAGCCAGAGATATTGTCAGCGGGGTATGTGACGTATGTGTATGCGACGGGTTCGCAGGCAATGTCCTTCTTAAAACTACAGAGGGCGTAGCTATGGCATTGTTCAAGCTCCTGAAGAATGAGTTTATGAAAAGCCTGAAGACTAAGCTGGGTGCTATGCTGCTTATGGACAGCTTGAAGAATATAAAGAAAAGTTTTGATTACACTGAAGTAGGAGGAGCGCCGTTTTTGGGTATTAACGGTATTATGATTAAGGCACACGGCAGTTCGGATGCAAAAGCAGTCAAGAATGGAATAAGGCAGGCAAAAATACTGTATGATAACCGATGTCTGGATACAATAGCGGAAGAGATTATCAAATTGGGAGTTGAAAATACTGATGAACGGGCATAGAAATGCAGGAATAATAGGAACAGGAAGCTGTCTGCCTGATAAAGTCATGACAAATAAGGATTTTGAGAAAATTGTTGATACTACGGATGAATGGATAAGGACACGCACAGGAATTTCCGAGAGAAGAATAACGGATGGAAACACTGCCACCTCTGACCTTGCAACTATTGCGGCTTTGAAGGCTTTGGAAAACGCCGATCTCAGTCCTGAAGAAATAGATCTGATTATAGTAGCTACGGTTACTCCCGATGTGATGTTTCCTTCTACAGCCTGCATAGTGCAGAAGAATATCGGAGCAGTCAATGCAGCTGCATTTGATCTGGAGGCAGCGTGTGCAGGGTTCTTGTACGGGCTTTCTATTGCAGACAGCCTTGTAAAAGCGGGGAGCTTCAGAAAAATACTTGTAATCGGAGCTGAAACCCTCTCAAAAATAGTTGATTTTTCCGATAGGAATACCTGTGTAATTTTCGGAGACGGTGCAGGTGCAGCCGTAATATCGGAGGTACCTGAAGGATATGGTGTATTGTCGACCTATATTGGGGCAGATGGAAGAGACGGTCATCTTCTGACCGTACCTGCAGGAGGTTCCCGAATTCCTTCCAGTATTGAGAGTGTTAAAAAAAGATTGCATTATATAAAAATGGATGGTAAAGAAGTGTTCAAATTTGCGGTAAAAATCATGGGGGATGCTGCAGAAAAGGTATTGGAAAAGTGCGGCTTGACAAAGGAGGACATTGACTATCTGATACCCCATCAGGCAAATATAAGGATTATCGATGCCTCAGTAAAAAGGTTGAAAATATCCAATGATAAGGTATACATAAATTTGGAAAGGTATGGCAATATGTCCTCTGCTTCAGTGGCTATTGCTATAGATGAAACAAGCAGAAAAGGAATATTGAAGGATGGGGATACCGTTGTTCTTGTGGGCTTTGGCGGAGGCTTGACCTGGGGATCTGCCGTATTAAAGTGGAAAAGCATCGGGAGGTATTGAAATGTTTAGGACTTCAATTTGCAGGATATTAGGCATAAAATATCCTATACTTCAGGGGGGGATGGCCTGGGTAGCTACTGCGGAACTTGCTGCGGCAGTATCTAATGCGGGAGGACTGGGTATAATAGGCGCAGGAAACGCTCCCGGAGACTATGTAAGAAGCGAAATAAGAAAAGCGAAGAAACTGACGGATAAGCCCTTTGGTGTAAATATAATGCTTTTATCACCCTTTGTTGATGAGGTCACAGATGCTGCTTATGAGGAAAGAGTTCCGGTTATTACTACAGGAGCCGGTAATCCTGGAAAATATATAGAAAGGTTTAAAAAAATAAGGACGAAGATAATACCTGTAGTACCTGCTGTTGCCCTGGCAAAAAAAATGGAGCAGGAGGGTGTTGATGCCGTAATAGCAGAGGGCACGGAATCCGGAGGACATATCGGGGAATTGACTACAATGGCATTGGTGCCTCAGGTAGTTGATGCGGTAAAAATTCCTGTTATTGCTGCAGGCGGCATAGCAGACGGAAGAGGGCTGGTATCGGCATTGGCCCTTGGTGCTCAAGGGGTTCAGATGGGTACGATATTCGTATGCGCTTCCGAATGTACGGCTCATGATAACTACAAAAAAGCAATTATTAAAGCGGGAGACAGGGGAACGGTAGTTACAGGAAAAGTAACGGGGCATCCTGTAAGAATAATAAAGAATAAGCTGGCACGGGAATTTGACAAGCTTGAAAAAGTATCTGCATCTGTTGAGGAATTTGAAAAGCTGGGATCTGGGCGTTTGAGAGCAGCCGTTGTAGACGGTGACGCAGACTATGGTTCGGTAATGGCAGGGCAGATTGCAGGCCTCGTAAAGGAAATAAAGCCGGCAAAAAATATTATTGAAGATATTATAAATGAGGCAAATGAAATAATGAGGGAAATTAAAACATTATCAAAGGAGGAATAGGATGCCAAAAATTGCATGCATTTTCCCTGGACAAGGGGCACAATACACAGGTATGGGGAAGGAATTGGCAGAAAGATACAGGGAAGCAATGAACATTTTCGACCTTGCCAGTGAGAGGCTCGGAATTGATATGAAAAAGCTTTGCTTTGAAGGTGACGAAGAAGAACTTAAAAAAACTGAGAATACACAGCCCTCAATTTTGACTGTGAGCATAGCAATGCTTGAAGTACTGAAACTCAAGGGTATCGAGCCCCATATTGCAGCAGGTTTGAGTCTTGGAGAATACTCAGCGCTGGTTGCTTCCAGGGCTATAAGCTTCCCGGATGCAGTTGAATTGGTGAAAAAGAGAGGCAAGTATATGCAGGAGGCAGTACCTGCGGGAGAAGGCGTAATGGCTGCTATAATGGGAATACAAAGAGAAACGGTTATGGAATGTCTTAAGGCGGCAAGCGGATACGGAGTGGTAGAAGCAGCTAATTTCAATTGCCCGGGACAGGTTGTAATAGCAGGGCATACAAGAGCTGTTGAAATGGCATGCTCAATAATGAGGAAAAGAGGAGCAAAGCGAGCAGTTTTGCTTCCGGTCAGCGCACCTTTTCATTCAAGCCTGTTAAAGCCTGCCGGTGAAAAGCTTGCAGCAGAGCTTGATAATGTTAATATCTCAGATAATGAACTTCCTGTAGTATCTAATGTAAATGCCCAGATAATAATGAACAAATATGAAATAAAAAGATGCCTTATAGAGCAGGTAAGCAGTTCTGTTCTCTGGGAGGACAGCATAAATAAAATGATTGAGCTGGGAGTGGATACGTTTATTGAAGTAGGACCCGGAAGGACACTTTCATCTTTTGTAAAGAAAATTGATAAGAACCTTTATGTTCATAATGTAGAGAATATTGAAACCCTGGAAAACACTATAATAAGCATAAGGGAGAGATTGGAATGCAGTTAAAAGGCAAAACCGCGGTTGTTACCGGCGGTTCAAGAGGAATTGGAAGGGCAATAGCTCTTGAACTTGCATCAAAAGGCGCAAATGTAGCTGTAAACTATACTAAAAATTCGGCAGCCGCTGATGCAGTAGTAGAGGAAATCAAAGCAATGGGTAAGTTGGGAATAGCTGTAAAGGCTGATGTTTCTTCAATTTCCGAGGTAGAAAATTTAGTAATTGAAGTATTAAATACTTTCGGCAGCATAGATATATTAGTAAATAATGCAGGGATTACAAGGGATAATTTGATTGTACGAATGACTGAGAAAGAATTTGACGATGTCATCGATACAAACTTAAAAGGCGCATTTATTTGCACAAAAGCTGTATCCAGAGTAATGATAAAGCAAAAGTCGGGCAAAATAATTAATGTTTCCTCAGTAATTGGGATAGTTGGAAATTCGGGACAGTCCAACTATGCGGCAGCCAAAGCAGGACTCATCGGTTTTACCAAGTCCATGGCAAAAGAATTGGCAAAGAGAGGCATTAATGTGAATGCTGTTGCTCCGGGTTTTGTACAAACAGATATGACCTCCTCTCTGCCTGAGAAGGTGAAGGAGGAGTTTATCAAAAGTATACCTTTGATGCGGATAGGAAAGCCAGAGGACATTGCCAAGGGAGTAGCATTTTTGGCGTCTGAATATTCTGACTATATTACGGGTCAGGTTATTAATATTGACGGTGGTATGGTTATGTAATATTATCATAATAGAAATTTCTGAAGGGAGGTGAACTTGATGATATTTGAAAAAGTTCAGGAAAAAGTAGCCGAGCAGCTTGGGATAGAACCGGAAGAAGTTACATTGGAGTCTTCCTTCATTGTTGATTTGGGTGCTGATTCACTTGATATAGTGGAGCTTTTAATGGCGCTTGAAGAAGAGTTTGATATAGAAATACCTGATGAGGAAGCAGAAAAGCTGACAACAGTTGGCGATGTGGTGGAGTACATAAAAGCTAATAAATAAAAAATGTCCCGATTGAGGGACATTTTTTATTATATAAAATACAATGCATTTTGGTAAATAGTAAATGTACATTATTGTAAGGAGAGGAAACGCTTGAAAAAGAGAAGAGTGGTTATAACAGGGGTAGGGGTTATTTCACCCATCGGAACCGGCAGGGAGAAATACTTTCAAAGCCTGAAGGAAGGCATAAGCGGTGTGGATCATATAACAAGATTTGATACGGAAGGTTTCGACACAAGAATAGCTGCAGAGGTGAAAGATTTTGAACCATCTGAGTACATTGACAAAAAGGAATGCAGAAGGATGGACAGATTCACACAGTTTGCAGTTGCTGCTTCCAAAATGGCAGCGGAGGATTCGCACATTGAACTTGAATCTCTGGATAATAACAGGTTTGGTGTATGTATAGGTTCAGGCATAGGTGGAATGGAGACTATGGAAGCACAGTACGAGATATTGAAGGAGAAGGGTCCGGGCAGAGTCAGCCCTTTTATGATTCCTATGATGATATCCAATATAGCTGCCGGAAACATTTCCATTGCCCTGAAAGCAAAGGGGCCGAACATTACAGTTGTAACTGCCTGTGCATCTGCTACCAATGCCATAGGTGAAGCCTTCAAGATAATACAGAGAGGCGATGCAGATATGATGGTTGCAGGAGGCGCGGAAGCCTCTATTACACCTTTATCCCTGGCAGGTTTTTGTTCAATGAAAGCCTTGTCAACCAGAAATGATGATCCCAAAAGAGCATCAAGGCCTTTTGATAAGGACAGGGACGGATTTGTGATGGGTGAAGGGGCAGGAATTATGATTATTGAAGAACTTGAACATGCACTGAAAAGAGGTGCGGTTATATATGGAGAGATTGCGGGTTATGGTGCCACAGGTGATGCTTATCATATTACTGCGCCTGCACCTGATGCAGAAGGCGCATACAGAGCAATGCTCATGGCAGTTAATGATGCCGGCATAAAGGCTTGTGACCTGGATTATATAAATGCTCACGGAACCTCAACAGACTTGAACGATAAGCTGGAGACACTGGCAATAAAGAGGCTTCTTGGGGAGCATGCAAAAAAAGTAGCTGTAAGCTCTACTAAATCTATGATGGGGCACCTTCTGGGAGCTGCCGGGGCAGTTGAAGCAATTGCCTGCATAATGGCCATAAATGAGAGTGTGGTTCCTCCTACAATTAATTACACAACACCTGATGAGGAATGTGATTTGGATTATGTTCCCAATAAGGCAATCAACAGGAAGGTAGGCTGGGCAATGTCTAATTCCCTTGGCTTCGGAGGCCATAACGCCAGCATTATATTGAAAAAATATGAATAAGTGATAATATAGAGATTGGGAATAATATTCAGAGGAGATTATTGCCAGTCTCTGTTTTTTATACCGATTGAAGATATGTCCGGTGGACGGGAGGATTCGAAATGACTGTTATTGATGCAAAAAGGCTCAAGCAGTTAAATGAGTTAGAAAATATTATAGGATATACCTTTAAGGATATCAGAATATTGAATAATGCACTCACCCACAGTTCGTATGTGGCTTCAAGGTCGGATCTTCTTGAGCATAACGAAAGGCTTGAATTTATTGGAGACGCTATCCTTGATATGGTTATAAGCCTCTATTTGTACAAAAAGTGCAAGAACTCTACCGAAGGCAACCTTACCAGGTTCCGAGCGGGAATTGTCTGTGAACAATCCCTGTACAATGCATCAAATCGTTTGATGCTGGGACAGTATCTGCTTTTAAGCAAAGGAGAAGAAAATACCGGAGGCAGAAAACGAGTATCAATACTTGCAGACGCATTTGAGGCAATTATCGCAGCAATTTATCTTGACGGCGGTATAAAAAAAGCTAAGACATTTATTTTGAAAAATCTTGAGGATATTATCAAGGATTCGGTTGAGCACAGGATATTCAGCGATTATAAATCTTTTCTTCAGGAATATATTCAGAAAAAAAATTCGGGTAAGCTGAGCTATAAGCTGATAAGAGAGGAAGGGCCTGATCATGATAAAACCTTTGAAGTTGCATTGTACCTGAACAATGCCATCATCGGCAGAGGAGAAGGCCGAAGTAAAAAGGATGCGCAGCAGGCTGCTGCCAAAGATGCTATAGAAGGTATGGGTGTAAGGAATGAATAAAAAACGTTACATAATTCCTATTTTTGTGCCTCACAAAGGATGCCCCCATGATTGCATATTCTGCAATCAGAAGAAAATTACAGGCCAGCTTGAAGAAGTGACGACAGGGGATGTAAATACTAAGATTAAAGATTATCTTAATACAATACCTGATAGTGGCAGTCAAATTGAAGTCGCGTTTTACGGCGGGAGCTTTACCGCAATTCCCCTTGAATACCAGGAGAAGCTGTTAAAAGCGGCTTTTATGTTTATTAAAGCAGGAAGAATTGATGGTATAAGAGTTTCAACAAGGCCTGACTGCATAGATGAAAGGATTATGGCAAACCTGAAAAAATATGGAGTAAAAACAGTTGAGCTTGGAGTTCAGTCAATGGATGCAGAAGTGCTTAAGCTTTGCAATAGGGGTCATTCCCCGGAGGACGTGGTCAATGCCGTCTGGATTTTAAAAGAATTCGGATTTTCAGTAGGGGTTCAGATGATGATTGGCTTGCCAGGCGATAATGAAGAAAAAGCTGTTAAGACTGCAAAAGAGCTTATAAGGCTTAAACCCGATATAGCAAGAATTTATCCCGCTTTGATAATAAAGAATACTTATATGGAAAAAATGTACATCAGAGGAGAATACAAGCCTATGACTATAGATGCAGCTGTTGAATTATCAAAGAAGCTGCTGATTCTTTTTGAGAGTAACGGGATAAATGTAATAAGGATAGGGCTTCAGCCGACTGAGAACATAAATTTAGGAAAGGATGTTGTCGCAGGCCCTTTTCACCCTTCTATGCGGCATCTGGTGGAATCTCTTATATACAGGGATATGATGGTTCATTTATTGAAAATGGCGGGAGGAAGAAAGGAAATAACCTTGAGAGTAAATCCGAGAAATATTTCCGAATTAATTGGCCATAAAAAAAGCAATATTGATTTTGTAAAGTCAAATTTTTTTATCGACAAATTTGAAATATTTCAGGATAAGAGTGTTGAACCTGATACTTTAGTGCTATTTTTAGGTGAAAAATACATTATTATGTCAAAAAAAGACTATTATTCCATATCGTCTAAATAAAGGTATTCGAAAAGTTTTATAGAATATTATATAGTATTCAACAAAACAGACAAATTTAGGAGGTATTCTAATATGGAGGTACTAAAAGTATCAGCTCATTCACAACCAAAATCAGTTGCCGGAGCTCTCGCGGCCGTATTACGGGACAAGGCGACAGCTGAGATTCAGGCAGTTGGTGCAGGTGCTGTAAATCAAGCAGTTAAAGCAATTGCAATTACAAGAGGTTTTGTAGCACCGAATGGTATAGACCTGGTAGTGGTCCCGGCGTTTTCAGAAATAGAAATAGACGGGGAGGATAGAACTGCAATAAAATTCATTGTAGAACCAAGATAATATGAAATACTTTTATTAAAGCCTGTTATCTGATTGATACTAGGCTTTTTGTTTTTTTTACTTTTAAATATTCCTGAAGCGGTGTATGTCATATAGCCTATAGCATATAAGTACAAGGTGTGTTAAAATATATTGGTAAAAATCTGTTGTTCGGGAGTGACTTGATTTGTATTTGAAACAGCTTGAAATACATGGTTTTAAGTCCTTTGCGGAAAAAATAGAGCTTAGCTTCGGAAACACCATAAATGCTATTGTCGGTCCTAACGGAAGCGGCAAAAGCAATATTTCAGATGCAATAAGATGGGTATTGGGGGAGCAAAGTGTAAAAGCCTTAAGAGGAAACAAGATGGAGGATGTTATTTTTGCAGGCAGCGACAGCGAAAAAGCTCTTGGATTTGCTGAAGTATCCTTATGCATTGACAACAGTGACAGAAAAATACCAGTAGACTATACTGAAATAAATATAATGCGGCGAATGTACCGGTCAGGCGAGAGCGAATACTATATAAACAAAACAGGCTGCAGGCTAAAGGATATCCATGAGCTTTTCATGGATACCGGAATAGGCAGAGACGGCTACTCCATAATCGGACAGGGAAGAATTGACGAAATACTCAGCAATAAATCGGAAGACAGGAGAAATGTGTTTGAAGAGGCTGCGGGTATAGTAAAATACAAAACAAGAAAGCGCGAAGCTGAGAAAAAGCTGGAGCAAACAAATCAGAACATAGTCAGATTGAGAGACATAATTGATGAGCTGCAGACCCAATTGGAACCTCTTAAGGAGCAGGCAGAGGTTGCAAAACGCTATAGGAGCATTCTGGAGGAACTGAAGACGATTGAAATAAACATAATGCTGAACAGTATAGATAAATTTCGCAACAGGTTACATAATGCAAAGCAGGATGCAGAGAATATCCAAAGCCTTATTAATGCTAAGACCTCATCAATGAAGCAGCTGGAGCAAAAACAGAATGAGCTTGAAGTACTTCTGAGTGATATAGAAACAGGCATAGACAAGTTAAGCGAGGATATTCACCACTTGGAAAACTCCAAAGAAAAAATGGAAGGGGAAAGAAATGTACTTCATGTAAGGATAAATAATCTTGATGAGAATCTATTGAGGCTTAACGAGAAAGGTGAAGAGCTGGAAGACGAACTGGAGAAAACAAGACTTGGTATTGAGCAGAATGGTATGAAGCTTATTGATCTTAAATCTGATTATGATAAAGTATATGAGAAAATTAATGAAAAGACTGCAGATTTTGAATCAAACTTCAAGGCTATAAATGATCTGGAGTCTGATTTAAGTGAAAAGCAGCAGAAATTTATTAATCTTATTAATAATTATTCGGAGCTAAAAAGTAAAATAAACAGCGCAAATGTATTTATTGAGAACATAAATAAAAGAAAGAGCCAGGTGGAGGGAGATATCAACCTGCTTGAAATACAGAAGAAAGATAAGAAGAAGCAGTATGACAAATCCCTTGAAGAACTGGATGACTTCGAAAAGAAAATAGAAAAATGCAAGGTTCAGATAGAGGAGCTTAAAGGGAAGAAACAGGAGTGCGAAAGTGAAATGCATCTGCTTGAGGATAAGGATGGGAAGCTGAAGGCAGAGAAAGATGCTCTATTTTCAAGGCTTAAAGCTCTCAATGATATGGAAAGGGATTACGGCGGATACAGCAGGG
>JAAYQK010000196.1 GCA_012519325.1 Gracilibacteraceae bacterium
CACAAGACTGGAGCCTATCTGGGTAGCCAACCGTATCCTCTGTGCTTCTCCTCCTGACAGGGTTCCTGCGGAACGGGAAAGGGTAAGATATTCAAGGCCGACATTAACCAGAAATTCCAACCTCTGTATTACCTCTTTCATTACAAGCTTTGATATAATCTGCTGCCTTTCGGTAAGCTTCAGATTTCTAAAGAAATCCATAATCGCATGTACCGACATATTGCATACCTCGGCTATGGACAACCCGCCTATTGTTACGGCAAGACTTTCTTTCTTCAGCCTTGCTCCCTTGCACTCGGGGCATGGCACCGACGACATGAAATTTTCTATTTCATACCTCATATAGCTGGATTTTGTCTCCAGATAACGCCTTTCAAGGTTATTCACCACTCCTTCAAAGGACATCATCACTTCGCCGCTGCCGTACTCCCTCTGATACTTTACTTTTAGCTTTTCGCCTCCGTTGCCGTATAAAAGAAGCTGCACCGCTTTTTCATCCAATTGGCATATGGGGGTGTCCATACTGAAGCCGTAGTGATCAGTAGCCGCCTTGATTACATTGTAATACCAGGAACTCTCATCCAGGTTCTTCCACGGCTCAATCGCCCCTTCGGAGATTGACTTTGTCCTATCCGGTATTACAAGATCCGGGTCTATTCTCCGGAGCTCACCTAAACCGTCACAAACCGGGCACTTGCCAAAGGGGCTGTTGAAGGAGAACATCCTGGGTGCAGGATCTTCTATGCTTATTCCGCACTCCACGCAAGCGAAATTCTGGCTGAACAGCCTCTCCTCCTTGCCGATTATGTCAAGAAGCACTGTTCCTCCGGAAAGCCTCAGTACAGTCTCCAGGGAATCTGTCAGCCTCTTGTTTATACCTTCCTTGACTATTATCCTGTCAACGATCACTTCAATGCTATGCTTCTTGTTCTTTTCCAGCTTGATTTCCTCATTAATATCTACAATTTCCCCGTCAATTCTGGCTCTTACATAGCCGCTTTTTCTAATATCCTCAAGAAGCTTTTGGTGCTCTCCCTTTTTACCCTGTATAACCGGGGCAAGAAGCTGTATCCTGGTTCCAGGTTCAAGTGTATTTATATAATCCACCATCTGATCCACAGTTTGCTGAGATATCTCCTTGCCGCACATATAACAATGGGGTGTCCCTATTCTGGCATAAAGCAGCCTCAGATAGTCATATATCTCAGTTACAGTGCCCACAGTCGACCGGGGATTCCTGCTGGTTGTCTTCTGATCTATGGAAATTGCGGGAGAAAGCCCCTCAATATAATCCAGGTCCGGCTTTTCCATCTGTCCCAGGAATTGTCTTGCATATGCGGAAAGTGACTCCACATACCGCCTCTGTCCTTCCGCATATATGGTGTCAAAAGCCAGGGAGGACTTGCCGGAACCGCTTATACCTGTCAGGACAACAAATTTATCTCTGGGTATTTCAATATCTATATTCTTAAGGTTATGCTCCCGGGCACCCTCAATAATGATCTTATCCTTTGCCATAATTCACCTCGTTATTTCTTCAGCCTGCGCCTTAATTCAATTATCTTATCTCTCAGCTCTGCCGCCCGTTCATACTGCAGTGCTCTTGCACAATCCTTCATTTCTTCCTCCAAAGCAGCTATCAGCCTGAGTAAATCATCCTTCCTCATAAACTCAATATCATGTTTCATTCCGTACTTTTCAGACTCTTCTGCAGCAGTAGTGGCTTCAATGATTTCGTGTATCGCTTTTCTTATTGTCTGAGGCTTTATACCATGCTTTTCATTGTAATCCATCTGTATTTTTCTTCTTCTGTTGGTCTCACTTATAGCCCTCTTCATGGAATCCGTAATATTATCGGCATACATTATTACCTTTCCGTCCACATTCCTTGCAGCCCTTCCCACCGTCTGGATAAGAGAGATTTCCGATCTCAGGAATCCCTCCTTGTCTGCGTCGAGTATGGCAACAAGGGATACCTCCGGAAGATCCAAGCCTTCCCTGAGGAGGTTTATTCCCACAAGCACATCAAACTCACCCAGCCTGAGGCTCCTTATTATCTTCATTCTCTCTATGGTGAGAATATCCGAATGCAAATACCTTACCCTGATATCCAGCTCCTTCATGTAGGCAGTCAAATCCTCAGCCATCTTCTTTGTGAGGGTTGTAACCAGTACCCTCTGGTTCTTCTCAGCCCTCTCTCTTACCTCACCTATCAAATGGTCTATCTGCCCCTTTACCGGCCGGATCTCTATCTCAGGGTCCACCAATCCGGTAGGCCTTATAATCTGCTCAGCCACGCAGGTGCTTCTCTCAAGTTCAAACTTTGCCGGCGTAGCACTTACATAAATCACCTGGTTATGCCTCTGTTCAAACTCTTGAAAATTCAAAGGCCTGTTGTCAAAAGCGGAGGGTAGCCTGAATCCGTGCTCAACAAGGGACTCCTTCCTTGACCTGTCCCCGAAATACATGCCTCTTACCTGAGGTATCGTAACATGGGATTCGTCAACTATCATCAGATAATCCTCCGGGAAGAAATCCAGCAGTGTAAAGGGTGGGCTTCCCGGTGCCCTGCCGCTTATATGCCTTGAATAATTTTCTATTCCGGAGCAGTAG
Organism: Gracilibacteraceae bacterium; assembly: GCA_012519325.1. Classification (GTDB taxonomy): domain Bacteria; phylum Bacillota; class Clostridia; order Lutisporales; family Lutisporaceae; genus BRH-c25. The sequence goes on from JAAYQK010000196.1 coordinate 2,614, forward strand.
CCTACTTCCTTCATCATCTCAATATCATAATTGGTTCTCTGCAGGAGCCTCTGGGCTTCAAGCAGCTTATCCTGTTCTTTCAGCTCCTTTACCCTCTGTATAAGTTCTGCCTCAATGCTTTCTATTGCAGCCTCCAGCTTAGCTTGTGTAGTTGCAAAGTGGGAAGCGGGGTATATATAGGCATGCTGCCTTTCCCCCGTAATATTACCGGTAAGTGAATCTATCTCCAAGATTCTTTCTATTTCATCCCCGAAATATTCAACTCTTATTGCCTTATCCGATGAGGCGGCAGGAAAAATATCAACAATATCCCCTCTAACTCTGAAGGTACCCCTGACAAAATTTATATCATTTCTGTCATATTGAATATCAATAAGCTTCCTCAGCACCTCATCCCTGTCCTTGACCATACCTTTCCTCAAGGACAGCACAAGTGACCTGTAATCTTCCGGATCTCCAAGGCCGTATATACAGGACACACTGGATACAATTATAACATCCTTCCTTTCAAGCAGCGCAGCTGTTGCCGAGTGTCTGAGCTTATCAATCTCATCATTGATGTCCGCTTCCTTTTCTATATATGTATCGGTATGGGCAACATAAGCCTCCGGCTGGTAATAGTCATAATAACTGACAAAATATTCTACGCAGTTATGGGGAAAAAACTCCTTGAATTCACTGCAGAGTTGTGCAGCCAGGGTCTTGTTGTGTGCAAGAACCAGGGTTGGCTTCTGAACCTTTTCGATGACATTGGCAACTGTAAAGGTCTTGCCTGAGCCGGTTACTCCAAGAAGTGTCTGATACTTCTCTCCTGCCACTATTCCCTTCACCAGCTTTTCTATTGCTTCGGGCTGGTCCCCTGTGGGTTTATAGTCCGATACAAGCTTGAATCTATCCATAATAACACCTTCCCGGTCAGATATACATTTAATTATGTCACAATAAAATAAAGTTTACATAAGACATTGCAGCAAATCAATTAGAACATGTGTTCGTACTTATTGTATAATGTATGTCTTTTCCTGTCAACAATAAAAAAATGCGCCTCCCGAAGAAAATCACGGCGCGGCATTTAATTATTGCCTTTCCTTAAATACCATCCATGCAAGTCTGAAAAGCCAGCTATCTTCAAACCTCTTAAGGTCAAACCCTGTGCATCTGTATATCTTGTCAAGCCTGTAAAGCAGTGTGTTCCTGTGTATATAAAGCTTGGCGGCAGTGTCTGTAATGTTGAGATTATTCCTGAAAAATTCCTCTATGGTAATTCCCAGCTCTCCCTTCACCATATCACTGAATTCATCGGTAAACACTTTTCTCATAAAAAATTCCTTTAGTCCCGGGTTCAGATTGTATGCCACCCTATATCCATACATGCCGTCATAATCAAGGACATTGTCTGCAAGTCCGTATATATGCTTGAGGGATAACGCCTCCATGCAGTTCCGGTACATCAGGTAAAGCTCCGAAGCTTTTGCAGCTTTTCCGCCTATGGCGGCATTGCACTCAATCAGCAGCTCGCTTAATACGTTTTTCACAAAGCTGCTGCATGACTCAATAATATTTTCGCCCTCTGCCACTGCAATTATCCTGTTTTCATCTATAAGGCTTGCTTTTATTTCCATTGTATTTGTCAGCACTTCAAAAATTTCATCCCTTGAGTCTTCAATATTGTCAATCAACAGCACATACCCCGGAAGGCAGTATTTCAAATTTTCCTCAAGAATTGGAAGTTCCTCCGCGTCGTAATTCCCTGACAAGGCTTTTTTCAGATACATGGATGCATAATCATTCTTTTCAAAGGCTGAGCGTAGAAGCAGCATAACCAGTTTGCCTGCTTCCCATTCGTAAAAACTGTCAGAGCTGATACAAAGGAAAAAACTTATGCTATTATCCTCCGGGGTGTATATGTTCCAGCCCTTGTAGTTCTTTCCCACATTTTTGCATGCCTCTTCATAGGTTATATCTATGGGGAAGTCCTCCGGGCAAACCAACCTTTCATTCCGGGTGATAACAGCCATATTTTTTTCAGTTATTTCTGCCGCCTGTGCAAGCAGCCTTTGCAGACCAGACATATGCATACCCCGACTTTACTCAAATCAAACTATAAGCGAAGGACAAAGTCCTCCGCTTTTAGTTTATCATATTAGTAAATTTTTTAATATATTGCTTTTTCTGTCTCAATGTCAAAAATATGTATCTTGTCCCAGTGCAGATGCAGCTCGGCAGTATCCCCGGCTCTCAGGGAAGTTTTTGCATCTACTCTCGCAATTGCCTGTACGCCGCATTTTGTAAAATGCAGGTATGTTTCAGAACCCATTAGCTCCGACACCTCAATCTTGCCGGTAATCGAAGAATATTCCCCGGTCAGGGGATCAATCTTTGAATCATGCAGATGCTCCGGCCTGATACCTATATATACTTCCTTTGAAATATATCCGGAGTCCCTAAGCCTGATTGCCCTATCACCGGCCAAGCCCAGGAAGGTGCCGTCAGGAAGCTTCAGAGCAGCCTTACCGCCTGCTTAGACAACACTACCCCTGAAGATATTCATTTGAGGGCTGCCTATGAAGCCGGCAACAAATAGATTGGCCGG
>JAAYQK010000020.1 GCA_012519325.1 Gracilibacteraceae bacterium
GACCTCAGCACCTACGGCAGTTTCCTGGGGAGGCAATCGGTTGGATGTGTTTGCCAGAGGGCGGAATAATCATTTATGGCATATATGGCGGGTATAGAAGTAAAAGCACCATAAATATATGGTGCTTTTTTGTTTTCTAATAAAAAATAGATGTTATGTAAAAAATATGCAGGAATTTGTCGAGAAATGTAGAAAATATATAAATATATTCAGAAAATTATGAAATCAGAAAGAGTAATACAAATAAATCACTAATATAGGGAGGAGATTGTATGAAGTCTATCAGGACAAGATTGATTGCTTGCTTTGGCATAATATTAGTAGCGGTATGTGCAGTTCTGGGATATGCTGCAAACAACAAAGCAGCAGATGCCGTAATTCATGAGGGGAGAAATACTATGGAGGTGGCGTCACAGGAGGCATCAATGCTTGTACGAAGCTTTCTGGACCAAAAAATTATACTTATGGAAGCCATAGCAGCACAAAAGATACTTACTGATGAAACTCCCTGGGAAGAGAAGGTGGCCACCTTGCAGCCTGAAGCAGAAAGGAACGGTTATGAAACCTTTGCAATTGCTGATTTGACTGGTAATGCCAAAAGGCTGAAAGGCGATCCTGTTAACGTCGCTGATAGAGACTATTTCAAACTGGCGGCAAGCGGAAAATCAAATGTTTCGGATGTTTTGATAAGCAAGGCCACAAATGAACCCTCAATCATAGTTGCTGCACCTATAAAAAGGGATGGCGCCGTGAAAGGTGTATTATACGGAGTGGTGGATGGAAATGAGATTACGAATATTACCAACAGAATAAAGCCAGGGGGTACCAGTTATACATATATAGTAAATAAATCAGGAGTACTTATGGCACATCCCAATGATGAATACATAACTACACAGTTCAATATCATTGAAGATGGGAAGGAAAGGCCGGAACACAAAGAACTGTCCGATCTTGCTGAGAATAAGATTACAAAGGGAGAGACAGGGGTAGATTCATATTATTTTGAAGGCAGCACGCGCATTGTTGCTTACACACCGATTCCGGATACAAATTGGAGTGTAGCAGTAGTAATTCCGGAAAATGACATACTTGAGCCGGTGAAAGAACTGAATACTTGGATACTAATCATCTCAGCAGCCGGAATCCTCTTAGGAATAGTGTTTACATATTTTATCAGTATTTATATAAGCAAACCGATAATGGAGGCCAGCAGATATTCAAAGAGAATAGCAGAGCTGGACATTACACAGGATATATCCGAAAACCTGAAAAAGAGGAGGGACGAACTGGGTATCCTGGCAAATTCTTTCCAGACAGTGGCAGACAGCCTCAAAGAATTCATCAGAGAGATAACGGATGCTGCGCAGCAGGTGGCGTCTTCTTCCGAAGAATTGACTGCCACAAGCCAGCAGGTGTCAACGGCTGCTGAAGAGGTAGCAAAGACGATTGAGGAAATGGCGAATGGAGCCAGTGATCAGGCAAGGGATACTGAAAATGGTGCAATAAAGGTGAATGAAATAGGCAGCATGATAGCTGAAGAAGAGCTGCAAAGAAAGATATTGAATGATGCGGCAAATGAAGTTGTACATCTTAAAGATGAAGGATTCCAGTCCTTGAACGATCTTGTAGAAAAAACTGAAGCAAGCAATAAATCATCCAAAGAAATATACAATGTTGTGCTGAACACCAGCAACAGTGCAAAGAAAATAGAGAATGCAAGCCAAATGATACGCAGCATAGCGGAGCAGACAAACCTGCTTGCTTTGAATGCAGCGATAGAAGCAGCCAGAGCAGGAGAAGCGGGAAGAGGATTTGTAGTAGTTGCAGATGAAATACGTAAATTAGCGGAGGATTCCAACAGATTTACAAAAGAGATTGAAGAGGTAGTTGCAGAGCTGATAGATAGGACGAACAGTGCAGTAGCTACAATGAAAGAGGCAGCGGCTTTGACGGCAGCTCAGACAGAAGGCGTGGAATTAACAAAGACCAAGTTTGAAGGTATTGCAGAGGCCATAGAAAAGACAAGAGAGGCATTAGATACGTTGAATAAGACCGGAGAAGCCATGAATCGAAAGAAAGATGAAATAATAGATATTATCCAGAGCCTGTCCGCCCTTTCGGAAGAAAATGCGGCAGGTACAGAGCAGGCATCAGTTTCAGTGGAGGAACAGACTTCGTCAATGGCAGAAATCGCCGGTGCCAGCGAAGAACTGGCAAAGCTTGCTGAGGAAATGCATAAGAGCATATCGAAATTCAGAATTTAGCAATAGACAAGCACAGGGTATCTCACTTGAAGGCATTGCACAAGGCGGTGCCTTCCTTTATATTCTGACATGGAAACATAGACCCTGGGCAGAGAAGGATGTTTGTTAATGGCTAAGGACTGTTATAGCTCCGGAGTTTCTGAAAATTACCGTAATGTGGGTGTTGCAGGTTTATTTTTTGAAGTTATTAAATGTACAAGATTTGTACAGTACTATTTTTTTAATATTGTGAGAATTTTTAAAATGATATATAATGAAAAGGGTTGTTCAATTACTGCACATGGAGGATTCTTATGCCGGATTTGAATAGCTTGATACAGGAGAATACAGCGTTTCAGATAGCTTTCAATCTTTTCGGAGGAACGGCCTTGCTAATGTATGGTGTTGACTTTATGGGCGGCGGGTTGGAAAAAGCCTCCGGGAAAGTAATGAAAAAAATACTCTCGGTGCTGACAAAAAACTTATATGTGGCTTTTTTTGTGGGCACAATATTGACTATGCTTGTACAAAGCAGTACGGCAATTACTGTTATGACTGTCGGGTTTGTAAATGCAGGCTTGATGAATCTGACTCAGGCAGTAGGTATAATATACGGAACTAATATAGGTACTACCATAACTGCACAGCTAATGTCCCTGAAGCTTACCTATATAGCTCTCCCTATAATTGCAGTAGGCTTTTATATAATGTCTTTCTCAAAGAAGCATAGTACAAAAAGCCTGGGACAGGCAATTATGGGTTTCGGGCTCATGTTCCTGGGACTTAAGACCTTGAATGCCAGTTTGCCGTACATAAAGGACAGCGAGACCGCAAGACAGCTGTTCCTTCAATACGGACAAAATCCTTTTCTGGGACTGTTTATCGGTATGATAGCAACTATGCTTATACACAGCAGTGCTGCCACTGTTGCTTTAACCATATCACTGTTCAGTGCCGACCTGATAAGCTTTCCTGCTGCTATAGGATTAACTCTTGGAGATAATATAGGCACATGTATTACGGCGCAGATGGCAAGCCTTAAGGCAAATACAGCTGCCAGAAGGACTGCATGGGCACATACTTTATATAATGTTATAGGTGTCTTATTGGCAGTTATTGTTCTCAAACCCTTCTCGGGCATGATAGAATGGATTACTTTTCGTATACTCCATGAGCCCAGGGCATTTCTTGTAGCAAATACACATACTTTTTTTAATATAATCAGTGCATTTGTATTTCTTCCAATTACAAAATATTATGTCTTATTTCTTGAAAGGATTATACCCGATAGAAAGGGTAAGAAATATGAAGATGAGCACCTGGATCGTCTTTTGATCGAAACTCCGGTGGCTGCTTTGAAGGCTGCAACTCAGGAAGTAATTTATGCAGC
>JAAYQK010000197.1 GCA_012519325.1 Gracilibacteraceae bacterium
ATCATGATACAAGGGATTTTTCCAAGTCCATTAGGGGGCTATATAGGAAAAGGCCATAAGCAACACCGGCACATGGATTATTTGTACTTTGAAAGACTTAACATTTGATAAAGAACTGGTGTTGGACGGGGAATTTAAAAATGGTAAAAAAGATGATGCCGGTAAGGATGTTATTCAACGTATGATAGCTCTTTACACCCAGGATGATAAGCGTAATGTAACTGCCAGATTCACTTTGACTGCACCAAAGTTAACTATCAGCAGCCCCATGGCCAGTATTCAGCATGGCACATTCAAAGGTGATCTTTATGTTACTGCCAAGGACTTTCAATTAGTTGATACTACAGTTGACGGAAATGTATATTTTACAACCGATGACGCTAAGTCCACATTAGAAATGGATGATAAAAGCAAAATCACAGGAAAACAGGAATTGAAGAAGTAAAAGCTTCTTAATATCCAAATTTTAAATCATAGATAATTTATGGAGTATTATGCAATTTTTTGAAAGCTATCATCAATATATTGAAAGAATTTTCTTCTCCTTGATGCTACAATATTTATATATGTAGTAGAATAAAAGGAGGATACCATATGAAAAAAAGAATATTGAGTATTGTTCTATCATTATGTATTATCATGACATTGTTTATGAGTGTACCTGTATTTGCTGCAGCCGGTATTTCTTTAAACAAAACCCAGTTTACCGGAGGTGAACCCGGTGAAGCTACTGTAAGCGGATTATCCGATGAAGAAATTGAACACGGCGCATATCTGCTGCTTGCTCCCCAAGGGGCAAGAGACTCATATGATGAATGGTTTTTGGAGCATGTAGGCAATCTTCCTGCAAGTAACATCTGTGAATTCAATGCTCCAACCGAACTGGGCAACTATGAAATTTGGCTGAAAGACGGCGATGGTAATCTTATGACCAGAGCTCCCTTCTCGGTCGTTGCTCCAAAGGCTAAACCCGGAGACATAACTGTTTCAAAGAGTGAAGCCAAGATCAGTGAACCCATGTCTGTTACCGTTAAAGGTCTTACCGATGAAATGATAGAAAACGATGCCTGGTTGGGAATAGAAAAAGCAAATACAAAGATTCAAAATACCGAACATAGAACATATATCAACGATCTTCCTGCTGACAACATTTATAAATTCAATGCTCCAACACGTTTCGGTCAGTATGAAATCAGAGTCTTCTCCGACGGCGTCTATACACAGGACGACGCAGAAGCATACCTGTTCGGAACAGTATCTTTCAATGTTGTATCCAGCAAAGCGCAGCCTGGGGATATAGTAATTTCAAAAAGTCCTGTACTTCCTGAAGAAAAGATGTCCGTAACAGTAAAGGACTTAACCCCCGGAGAAATAGAAAACGACGCATGGATTGGAATTGCAAAGGTTGGTGAAAGGCTGAATAATACACCTCTCTACGCATATATTAGAAATCTCCCTGTTAACAACACCTTGGAATTCAATGCACCCATAGAGTCGGGCACTTACGAAGTCAGAGTCTTCTGCTCCGGAGTAATGGAGGAAGAAGAATATGAATATGGTATGTTCGGTACGGCACAGTTCATAGTGAGCGGCGAAGCTGCTCCAAGTGATGACATAGCCGCAGGAGAAGAAGGCTTGTCCCCATGGGCTGCTCCCGTTGTTAATGAAGCAAGAGATGAAAACCTTGTTACAGATAAGGTTCTGGTTGACTTCCCTTCACCGATAACCCGTGAAGAATTCTGCGAGCTGGCAGTATTGCTGTATGAAAAAATGACAGGAACAGCAGCTCCTGCACCGGCGGCAAATCCATTCAGCGATACAACCAATCCACAGATATTAAAGGCTGCCAACCTGGGAATTGTCGGAGGAGTAGGCGGCGGTAAGTTTGCTCCCAATAATAATGTTACCAGGCAGGAAATTGCCGTAATGCTGCTTCGTACATTAAAGAATGTAATGCCGAACATATCAACAGCAGCACAATTCAAGACACAGTTCCAGGATGCCGGCAGTATTGATTCCTGGGCTCTTGAAGCAGTCAAGTTTATGAATGCTAACGACATTATCGCAGGTTCGACGGTTAACGGAGTATCTTACATGCTTCCGAAAGGCAACACAACAAAAGAACAGGCTATTGCATTAGTATTGAGAATGTATAATAAATTTAACACTCTATAAGGATAAATAATACAATAAAGAGAGTATCGCAAAACTATCTATAGGTAGTTAGCGATACTCTCTTTTCTTCAGTCACTATTCTCCAAAACTAGGGTATCCCTTCGAAGCTCTGCCACACATTATTCTTCTATTGTTTCATTGCCCTTGTACCTTTCAGGCCTTTCAGTTCTGCACTATCACCCACATTTCTAAAGTTAATGCTCCTTCCATCGGAAGAAATATTCATCTCAACTGAAATTATACTGCCAAAAATACTTGTTGATGAAGGAGCCATAATACTTCCTGCGAATACTCCGTCTGTGACTATACCTTCTATACTCATACTCTTTCCATTCATCAAAATTGTTCCGGTTACAGACCCATCCTTTTGTGTCAGGCTCATTTTCCTAATATTGGTAATCCATGACCCCTGCCATTGGTTCATAACATCAGCCGGATTTGTCACTGAGTCAATGTGTTCCTGTGCCGGCGATGTAAATTGTTCTCTCAGCGGTCCTAAGAAATCATTGACGGATTGCTGATTGTTATTATAGTGGTATTCAAAGGGATTATAGATCCTTTCCAATTTAAGCCCTTCATACTCAATCTCAACTTTGTATGCCACTACATCCGGTTGGTTGAACACAAATTCTGCGGCAGAGGTTGGATATGACTCTACTCTGATGCCTGTCGGACTGTTGCTGTCTTTTATGACTTTCAGCCCCATTGCCTGCTGAGCCTGAACTGTTGCAGTGTATGGAATTTTTGTCTGAGGCTTTGGTAACCAGTTGTCATGGGGCCCTTTTAAGTCTTCCAGAGCAGCTTCAAGTGCAGACTGCACTGCTATTTCGGTAATTTTTATCGAACCGGTAAAGTGTCTTAAATTAGGGTCAGTATTTCCATCCCTTACAAATTCGTCACCCTGACTTTCAAGCCAGCCCATATCTCCTTTATTTGTAATTGTGCCTATTATTTTAGTTGGTTTTACAAATTTGTTTCCGGCAATATCATGGGAGGTCGGGTCATCAAGCTTTAACGTAGACGGTGCCACCCTTCCCGGTAAACTGATCTTCGGATTTATACCTCCCGGAATCGTAACTGTTGTATTTATTCCGCTTTCGGTAACAGCTTCCGCAGGTTTGTTGAAATCGTTAAATATATTTATTGTCAATGCATCAAGATTACGCCCCCGTTGCAATGGAAATGCCGGGAATGATGAACCTTCAAATCTGATAGCGGGATACGCCCACAAAACTGATTCATCAATAGGATAATCAATTCTAAATATCCCTTCAACTGCATTTGCCGTAACGGTTTCATATGCAGTGCTATTGAAAATTAGAATTTCAACAGGTCCCGTATAATCCCCGGAAACCCAGCCTGTTATTACATCATTGAAAGTATCCAAATTCAAATCTGCATCACGGAAGGGGACTGTAGCGTTTATCTTGGGACTTATGCCTACTACCCTATATTTATTATTATCTGCTTCAAATTCAGGGCTCATATGCTCCTGCACATTTACACATACCTTATCACTGGGCAAGATATTAGCAATCCCAATCCCGGTAAATTGTTCCGAGAAGTTTCCTTCCCCATCGGTCTGCAAGGCCCTTGAAAATCTAAAATTCATATCTCTGTCATACACCTGCTTCCTCAAATGGATATTCAAAAATCGTAACCCCCTGTTTAAGTGTCAGAACATGCTTGTTTCCCTCTTGAGAGAAGCTGATAATATCATCAAAGGGTCCGGCTTTTGCCGTATAATTCCTGGTCATACCGCTTTCAGGACTTAACTCGAAATCAGGATCAATATATGCAATATTGCCGGTTGTCAAATCCAAGGTCTGCTCCGGAATAGTATAGGACTTGAACACCTCTGTTAATTCAGGAGTTCCCACTACATATTGATTATTTCCTGAGTCATCTCCGCTTTCGGTACCCAATATCTTATAGGCTGTACCTTCATCTTCGTCAATGTATATTTCGTCAGTTTTGGGAGTAAAGGATAAAGCAGCGCTGCTGGGTATTTCCAAAAGTTTTGAACCTGCAGGATACCTGATACCGCTTATATTGTCAAGATTCAGTTCATCTTTATCCTGAGTCCCGGTATCAGATTTGGGTGCTGTTCCGCCGGAGATACCGACATTTGGCAGATTAATACCGGACCTTTCAGGTATGGATGGGGCTTTTTCTTCCGGTTTAAAAGATGCAAACTTATCCAAAGATAAGGGCTTGGTATCATATTGTACAGTATCGGGAATCTTCTTTACCCCATCCTTGAACTCATAACTGACACCCTGCACCCTTGCCGGAGCCTCTAATTTTTTTAAGGGCGTTGTAATAGGAGGCTTTACCACGGGAGGCTTAATGCTGAGAGGTTTTATGGACGGTGCACTTGCGGATACTGCTAATACAGGGTTCAATGCTAATGAAAACACCAGTATTAAAGATAGCAGCACAGCAGCAGTCTTTTTGGTCTTATGCACATCCTCACTTCCTTCTACAATAAAATAATGCGGCACATTTTACTACGAATTTATGCAGTTTAACCACTTTCATTATAAGAAAATTATGCCAAAAAGTCTTTCAACTTATTGACTGTATTTTCATATAATTGAAAATTCTTATGTAATTGGTAAGAATTTCTGATATAATAGATTTTAAAGGCATGAGCATAATTAATGTTTTTAAGGGATAAGTCCTTGAAATAAATGGTATTTAGCAAGATTGAACAATGAAACGGGCATCGGTATTTTTGCTTGATACTGCCCTTGAGATACTGATGGCCATCTTTCTGCATGGCAAAGCCGGCTTCGCATATCGGGTTTCCACAGGCAAGTGTCTTACGGTTTTTCTTTGTTCTTCTTTGATTCAAAGGTATGAAGCAATGCCCATGAAGTTCATCATGGACGAAGTTGTAAATATCTCTTGCATCGTAACCTTTATCTGCAATAAAGTAAGTTTCATCAAGAGGAAGCCAGGAGTGGGTGCTCTTAAGTAATGGAATAGCTATTTCGCTGTCGGTGATATTGGCAGTGGTTGTAACTTCAGCAATAGGCAGGCCAGTGATGGCATCTACAAGAATATGGTTCTTGTAGCCCCAGTAGAACTCGTAATTTTTCTCATTGTAGGCATTGCTGGCGGTTCTGACTCCAAGTTTACAGTCCTTATCAGACTTTGGAAGTATGGATTTGTCAAAACGGGTCTTATCAAATGATTTGGAATTATTCTTGGCAGTATTGGCTTCAATAGAAGTGGAATCAAGTGATATAAAGCTTCCATCGATAAGGCCAAGAGAAACCAATGCTTTGACCTGGGACTGCATAACAGCCGAGAACCATCTATGGGCGGTATTCTTGATGAAACGTCTTTTTCATTATGTCGAAGCCGCAGGTGTGAGCGATGATTTGGTTATTAAAGAGATATTCCTGGAGTTGGGTAATTTCAGAAAACTTCTCACACTTCATAACCATGAAAGCTCTGAAGAGCGCGTGACGTGAGAATCCATCCGGGGCGGAAGTTTTTGTGTTAGCTTCATCGGGAAATCCTGAGAGGTCAAGTGTATCAAATATTTTAGTATAGAATTCTACTTTGGATTGAGGAGTAAACAGATCAATGATGTTCATTATTAATTGTTGATGCATAGGGGTTCCTCCTGTTTTTGCGGATTATTGATTGTGATGATTACTTAATTCGACATTTACGGGAGGAAATCCTATCATATATTGAGTGGCAAACAAATTTTATGTGCATAGAGACCGCCTATATCAATGGGTTTGGATTATGCACATGGCTATAGATTTTATTAAAAGGAGGTGGGAATATGTCTCTCGATTTGACAGGTGCTATCCCTTTTAAAAATAATGATAGTTCAAAATCAACTATCGAAAACTATTATCTTGATAATGTTGCTGTGGTTGTTACCGATAAAACTACAAATATTGCTCATGGAACTCACTGCCACGACAGCTACGAATTCATCATGGCTTATGCAGATATTCCCTCTGCATTATTAGATAACAAAATACACCACAGATCCACAAATTCATTATTTGCCATCAATCCTATGCAAGAGCACGGTATGGCCGAAGATCAAGACGGGTTTCCCCTTTGCGGAATACATGTCAGCAAAAGCTTTATGCAAAATGTTTCCGTCAATATGTTTAATTCCCCTGATATTATATTTTCCAATGACTCCTTTAATATCAACCATGATCTCAGTATGTTGATACGTTTGTTTCTTGAAGAGTTGAAGTATAAACAGCTTGGTCATGATTTTATTATAGAGCACCTTAGCTTGCTGATAGCGGGAAAGCTTACCAGTCACATAGATAATAACCTTCGATACAAACCGCAAAATACTCTGAAATATAAGAAAGAAAATATAAAAAAAGTCATAGATTACATGAATGAAAACTACTATAGCAATATTTCCTGCGATGAAATGTCGGAGCTTATACAAACTAACAAATTTATCTTTATTAGGAGTTTCAAAGCTGAAACAGGCAGAACTCCATATGAATATCTCTTGAATCTTAAAATTGAAAAGGCAAAAAAAATGCTAAAATCTAATGAATATACTGTTACAGAAATAAGTATGATGTGCGGTTTCTCCAGCCATAGCCATTTTACATCTACCTTCAAGAAAAAGGTTGGAATCTCTCCAACCGAGTATAAAATTAACTCATAAAAAATCGGCTCGGCACATTAGAAGAATAATGCGACATAATAGCAAGGGTTTGTGAAGTACTCCGACTGTAGCATGTCATCCTGAGCGTAAGCGAAGGATCTTAGACCCTTAAGGAGTACCTGAAAAGATCCTTCACTGCGTTCTATACATGACACATAACTTTGGCAA
>JAAYQK010000198.1 GCA_012519325.1 Gracilibacteraceae bacterium
AACGTAAATATTAAGGATTTAATGGCATATAACGGAGCTGATGCAAATACCATTCTGAATATCGGACTGCGGATAAAAATACCTGCCGCAGGCAGCGTAAGCTCATCTTCAGAAACTAAAAAAACTAATACTTCCTATAAAAGCTATACGGTTCAAAAAGGAGATATTCTCTGGGATATTGCCATGAAATTCGGTGTACCTTTTAATGAACTATTAAAGGTAAATAATTTTAACGAATCGACATACCTGACTATCGGTCAAGTAATTAAAATACCTGTTTATAATGTACCTGTTAAGCAAACACCGGGAGAAAAATATGGTGAATATTTAGATTGGTGGTCAGAAGCACAATATGTATTGCCGGTTGGAAGTGAATTTGAAGTAATAGATTTTTATTCAGGTAAATCTATCAAGGTAAAAAGAACGACCGGATCCAATCATGCTGATTGTGAAACACTGACGCTGAATGATACCAAATTAATGAAGGAAATATGGGGCGGCAGTTTAAGCTGGGCAAGACGTCCCGTTCTTATCAAATACAATGGAAGAAAAATTGCAGCCAGCATGTCCAGCCTGCCTCATGCCGGAAATGAAGGAGCTCCCGGAGGTGTCTATACAACATGGAGAAGCGAGGGTTACGGAGCCGGTTATAACCTGGATTGGGTAAAAGGCAATGGCATTGACGGCGTTTTTGATATACATTTTGCAAATAGCACAAGACACAGCGACGGAAAAGCAGATCCTCTGCATCAGGCAAACATCAAAATTGCAGCAGGAAAATAATAAAATTTAAAAACCCTTTCTCAATGTGAGAAAGGGGTTTTTTATTCTTTTAAGGCTTCCCTGCATTTTTTATGTGCCGCAGAAGGTTCGATACTGGCAATCAGGAGTTTCAGGCAGCTTTGCATATTCAGCCTGTTTTTCCGAATATGCATAAGGCTCCGAAATAACCTCCAGCAGTTCTTCCATTATGCTGAAATCTTCCCGCTCTGCCGCAGCCTCCAGTGCAGCCTCCACCCGATGATTGCGCGGAATAACTGCAGGATTTGATTTTTTCATCAGTTCACGAATTGCTTCCTTTGATTCACGCTGTCTTTTTTGTCTTTCCTGCCATTTTTCCAACCATTGATTAAACTCGGGAACATCCGCTAATGCGGTTTCCTGAGGCGCACCAAGTGTTAAAGCCCTGAAGGTATTCGTAAAATCCGCCTTATGAGCATGCATCATATTAAGCAGGCTCTCTATCAAAGACTCATCGCCCGTTTCCTTATTAAACAGTCCCAACTTAGCTCTCATACCTGAAATCCAGTTTTCCTTATAAATGCTGCTGAATTGAGAAACTTCATCTTCAACCATTTTGTAAGCTTTATCCTTGTCCTCATGGAGAAGAGATAGAAGTGTCTCGGCAAACCGTGTCAGATTCCACTGAGCTATGGCCGGTTGATTGCCATAAGCATATCTGCCGTATATATCTATAGAGCTGAACACGGTATCAGGTTCATATATATCCATAAATGCACAGGGTCCATAATCAATTGTTTCTCCACTTATTGCAATATTATCAGTATTCATGACACCATGAATGAAACCAACCAGCATCCATTTTGAAATCAGAAATGCTTGCCTTTTTATTGTTTCCCTAAGAAATAAAAGATAACGTTCCGGCTCATCCGCTACAACTGGATAATGACGCTTTATAGTATAATCGGCCAGTACCCGAAGATTCTCTCTCGAATCCCATGCATAGACATACTGAAAAGTTCCTACCCTTATTTGACTTGCTGCCACTCTTGTAAGAACCGCTCCCGGCTGAAAAGTCTGCCTGTATATAGATTCTCCTGTGGTCACCACGCCGAGACTGCGTGAAGTAGGAATACCCAGGGCATGCATGGCTTCACTGATAATATATTCCCGAAGCATCGGGCCAAGAACCGCTTTGCCGTCTCCACTCCGTGAGTATGGTGTAATGCCTGAACCCTTAAGCTGTATATCGAACCTCTCACCCCGAGGTGTTATATGCTCGCCTATAAGTATTGCACGACCGTCTCCCAACATCGTAAAATACCCGAATTGGTGACCTGCATAGGCTTGAGCTATGGGCTTAGCCCCTTCAGGAATCTTATTACCTGAAAGGATATCAACACCTTCCTGACTTTTAAGGGCATCTATATTAAGTCCAAAATCTGATGCCAGTGATTCATTTAGCTTTACGAGTTTAGGCGCAGGAACCAAAGCCGGTTCAACACGGGAATAGAAAGAAGTCGGCAGATTAGTATAG
>JAAYQK010000021.1 GCA_012519325.1 Gracilibacteraceae bacterium
CCTGTATATTAGTTTTAGCTCTAGTAAAGGCAATAGAAGGATGTCGAATCAGACATCCTTCTATTTTTTTATTTAATCTGTAAAATTCATCCGCTTCAGCCTGAAAACTGCAGTTTAGATTTGAAGAAGCGTGATTTTTTATTGACACGTCAAAAAAAAATGATATAATTAACTATAAGTTAATTAACATATAGTTAATTAATTAAATTAATATTAATATAACATCATATTATTATTATTAAGAGAGGTAATATATGAAAGAAAATATGGAAGACAGAATTAAAAGGATTCATAAGAATTCTGCAATTGTAGATGCCCACTTTGATTTATTGATGGATGTAGCAGACAAGAGAGAATACGGGCATAGAAAGGTTATAGAGACTAGCTACCTGCCAGGCTTTATTGAAGGCGGTGTAAACATTGTAGTGTCTTCAATATTTATTGAAAGCGTTTTTTTGCCTGAGATGGCTCTTAGAAAGGCCATGAATCAAATAAGTTCTTTATATGCAGAAATTGACGAGTCCCCTGACAAAATGATGATTTGCAGAAGCTGCGACGATATTTTCAAGGCTCTGGAAGAGAGGAAGATTGGATTTATACTGTCTTTTGAAGGGGTGGAGCCTCTTTATAACGATTTGAGCCTTTTGAGAGTATTTTATGAATTAGGGGTAAGGATTGTCGGGCTTGTATGGAGCAGGAGAAATTTTGCCGGAGACGGAAGCTATTTCAGTAATGTAAGGGAAGGAAAAAAGGGCGGAATCACAAATTTTGGAGTGCAGCTGATTGAGGAAGCGGAAAGATTAGGTATGTTAATAGATGTCAGCCATTTGAACGATGAAGGGTTTTGGGACGTAATGGAGTTGGCAAAAAAACCTGTTATAGCTTCTCATTCAAACTGCAGATCCATAGCAAATACCATGAGAAATCTTACTGATGCCCAAATCAAGGCCCTGGCACAAAAAGGCGGAGTCATTGGTATTAATGCTTCCAACATGCTTACATCTTGTAGAGAGGAGGATGGAGATACAGAGCATCTAATAGACCATGTGGACCATATTGTAAAGCTTGTGGGGTATGAGCATGTAGGACTTGGATTTGACTTCTGTGATGATTTTATGAAGTACTTTTCTGAAGATACCTTGGCGGCTATGCCTTGCAAGCCCTTTGATGTTCTGAAGGGTCACAAGAGTATTGAACAGCTTACCAGAGGATTAATGAAGCGTGGCTATAAAGATGACGAAATCGAAATGATTTATGGGAAAAACTTTTTAAGAATTTATAAGGAGGTATTAAAATGAACACACTTTTCTCAAGCGAAGTAGCAATTCTCGCAACTTTGAGCGTTTCAGTGGCTTTTGCATTTTTCTCACAAAAATATAAGTGGGCTAAATTTATGGGCCCGGCACTAATATGTGTTGTTTCAGGTATTATTTTATCCAATTTCAATATTCTTCCCCATTGGCATGACGCTTATGGGAAGATACTCGAGTATGCTATTCCTGTATCATTATCCATTATGCTCCTTAATATAAATCTGAAGGAATGGCTGAAGCTATCGAGAGAACCTTTGATGTCCATGCTTATAGCATGCCTCAGCGTTATGATTATGGCGTTTGTGGGAGGACTGTTTTTTGCACCCAGGATTGATGAGGGGTGGAAAATAGCAGGCATGTTTGTCGGTACATATACTGGTGGAAGCAGCAATCTGACGGCCATAGGAACAGGGCTGAATGCAACACCTACTGCTTTTGGAGCTGCCAATGCCGCAGATTATGTTGTGGGGATACCGACTCTGATTTTATTCTTTGCGCTTCCCCCCATACTTAACAGGTCAAAATTGATCAGAAAAGTATGGCCTTATTCATTTACCGAGCAGGAATTAACTGCGGGAGGAACTGAAACGCTTTTTGGATTAAAGCAATGGTCTGTAACAGATATAGCTTTGTTGTTAGGTATAGGCTTAACTATTACGGCAGTTTCAACTACCCTGTCAACTATGTTCTCTCCACTTGTTCAGAGTGCTATGAGGATTATATTTATTACAACCATAACAATAGCAGTTGCCCAATTCAAGCCTGTTAGAGAGATAAAGGGAAATACTGACGTAGGTGTATTAATTGCTGGCTTTTTCCTTGTTGTTATCGGATTGACTATTGATATAAAAGAATTCATGAATTCAGCTCCGTTAATTACCTTATACTGTTTTGTGACAATTTTAGGTTCACTGGTACTTCATATTTTGGTATGCAGGCTTTTAAAAATCAAATATCAATATGTTTTGATTTCGGTAGTAGCCGGTATAGCAGATGGAAGCACCTCAGCTTTAGTTGCCGCTGCAGGTAACTGGCAATCAATAATAAGCACAGCGGTAATACTTGGTGCAATAGGTAATGCTGCAGGGAATTATTTGGGTATAGGTGTTGCTTATCTTTTAAAAGCTGTAATTGGTGCTTGATAATTCTTCAGAGATTGGTTAGTTAATGAAAAGGAAGTGAAGTTTCCGATGCCAAAATTTCAATTTCAGGAGCAAAGGTTTGCTTTTTATGAACTGGGGACGCATATAGCCGATGTAATCTTCAGCGAAGATGGAGTAATTCATCGAAAAAAGAATATGGAGACCAATGAGTGGCTGCCATTTAAAAAAATGGAGAAGGAAGACATAAGCTACAGGCTGCCGCTTCTGGAAATATGGAGTAATTTAAAAGAACTGCAGAACATCGACTGGAATGCATCTGACGATATTAAACTGAACAACGGTTTTCACTACCAGCGTTACTTGAAATTTGAGGGAAATGTCGACGGTAAAAAAAGTGAAGCATGGCTTTGGGCATTGATGAATAAGAGATTCCCTGTGGATCTTTTTATTGCAGGTTGCGACATTATTGGATTTGTACTGACAAAGAGGGACGGCTGTTATATCCTTGTTAAGCCGGGATTTGAGGATGTTACAATACTGAAGTACTGGAAGGATGCTCTGCTGTCGGAAAATACCCATGGTATTAAGCATATTGGTACTCAGCATGTAACAATGCGGGATGGAGTAAAGCTTGCAACAGATGTCTGGCTGCCTGCAGATTTTAAGGAAGGATTAAAAATCCCCACAATACTTGTCAGGACACCCTATGGAAGATTTACCATGGGGGAGGTTGAACTTCGGTTTGTAAGAAGAGGATATGCGTTGGTAGCCCAAGATACAAGAGGTCGTGAGGATTCGGAAGGTGAATGGGTTCCTTTTATTCATGAGAAAGAAGACGGAGATGATACATTAAACTGGATAGCAGAACAGACATGGTCTGATGGAAATGTGGGTATGATAGGCGGCTCTTATGGAGGTTATGTACAGTGGGCGGCCGCAGCAAGCGGAAACAGACATTTGAAGGCAATTGTCAGCCTTGTCACAGCAGGCAGTCCGTTTATTGACATCCCGAGAAAAGGCGGGATTGTCATGTCAGGCGCGCTGGCATGGGTTTTTATGATGTCCCAGCAAAGAACAGATTTCAATGCCTTATCACGGGATGACTGGGAGGAGGTTTTAAGTATCCGCCCAATGAAGGATATTCCTGCTAAAGCATTGGGAAAGGACATCCATTTCTGGAATGAATGGATGAAACATCCTAACAATGATTGCTTCTGGCAGAAGGCTGATTGGTCCCTTTACGGAGAGAATATCAGCGCAGCATCCCTTATCATATCAGGCTGGTATGACGACGATGGAGCTGGAACAACTCAGGCATGGGAGATGGTTGAAAAGCATGGAATTGAAAACCGAAGGCTTATACTGGGGCCATGGTATCACCAGGCCAATTCTACCAGACAGATTCATAATATACAATTCGGAAATAATTCTATAAGATATGATATAGACCTTTTATATCTCCGCTGGTTTGACCGTTTCTTAAAAAACATTGACAATGGTGTAGAGAAAGAATCCAGAGTTCAGTACTATATGGTGGGTGAAAACGAGTGGAAGGAATCCGCAAAATGGCCGCCGGAAGAAGTAGAATACACTAATTTGTATATACACAGCAGCGGAAACGCTAATACAAGCCTTGGGGATGGATACCTTAATTTTGAGGCTCAGTGCAGTGAAAAAGAAGATAGCTATACATTTGACCCCGGGCATCCCGCTCTTTACCTGATCGATGTATCCGAAAATGAATGCAGTGTCCCTGAAAACTACAGGGAGGTAGAAATGCGAGAAGATGTACTTGTCTATACATCTGAACCATTAAAAGAAGATATTGTTATTGCCGGAGATATATATGCGACTCTTTATGCATCAAGTTCAGCAAAGGATACTGACTGGATTGTGAGGCTGACAGAAGTTGATGAAGAAGGTAATTCCATACGCTTATCTGACGGGATTATCAGGGCAAGATATCGAAATTCCTTTGAAAATCCTGAGCTTCTTAAGCCGGGAAAGATAGAAAAATATGAGATAAAAATGAGTAAAATAGCCAATGTGTTTAAAAAGAACCACAGAATTAGAGTTTCAGTGACCTCAGGGGCAAAGAATCTTGCTTTTCCAAATCACAATACCGGTAATGACCCTGCAGCTGACATAGAGATGGTTAAAGCTGTGCAAAGAGTTTATCATGATGAAAAGAATCCAAGCCATGTCAAGCTTCCGGTTATAAAAAGGATTGCAGGGAAATGATAATACCGGAGTGGCGAAACTATTTTTGCTTCGCAGGACGCTTACATAAAAATGGGAATCGCTAATATGCTAAACAATTAGCGATTCCCTGTCTTTTATTTTTTACTTCACTTCCACCATCCAGCCTTCCGGTGCCTTAACATCTCCGAACTGGATTCCGACAAGCGTATCATATAGTTTCCTTGTTATGGGCCCTACCTCAGTCAGACTGTGAAATACGTGTTTTTTGCCCTTGTAGGTAATGCTTCCTATGGGAGATATAACTGCTGCTGTTCCGCATGCTCCCGCTTCAACAAGCTCATCAAGCTTATCAATATATATGTCTCTTTCTTCTGTTTCCATCCCAAGATACTCTTTTGCCACATACAGAAGTGAATATTTTGTTATACTTGGCAAAATAGAATCGGATATAGGAGTAACAAACTTGTTGTCCTTAGTTATTCCGAAGAAGTTAGCCGCACCTACTTCTTCAATTTTTGTATGGGTTGCCGGGTCAAGATATATACAATCTGCATACCCCTCTTTTCTTGCCAGTTCATGAGGATACAGACTTGCCGCGTAATTGCCTCCCACCTTAGCCGCACCGGTTCCCTTAGGTGCTGCCCTGTCATAGTCCGAAACAGAGAAATTCAAAGGAGTCATTCCACCCTTGAAATATGGCCCTACCGGAATGCAAAAAACAGTGAATATATACTCTTTGGCCGGACTCACACCAATATTGTCACCAACACCTATAACTAAAGGTCTAAGATATAGTGTCGCACCTGTTCCATAGGGAGGTACCCAGTCTGCATTGGCTTTGACTACCTGGATGCAGGCATCGATAAATTTCGCCTCAGGTACTTCCGGCATAAAAAGCCTCTGACAGCTTTTAATCATGCGCTTTGCATTCTGGTCAGGCCTGAAAATCAGTATTTTGCCTTCCCTTGTACGATAAGCCTTTAAGCCTTCAAAGCACTGCTGGCCATAGTGAAGACAAGGTGATCCTTCGCTGATAGTCAGGGTATTGTCGGAAGTAAGCTTCCCATTATCCCAGGAGTCTTCCTTCCAGTATGAAACATAGCGGTAATCCGTTTTGATGTAGGAAAATCCCAGCTTATCCCATTCGATATTAACAGTATTTTTCATTAATACATTCCCCCTTGAATTATTTAACAGGACTGTTATATAATTCGCTGTACGGTACTTGATATTTGAGAAATAAAACCAGCCTGTATTAATAGAATAAGATAATTATTCTCATTTGTAAATAGCTTGCAGTTAGATTTCGCAGATTAGGCTTATAATAGAATAGTGCATTAAAGCCTTCTCATAGTGAAATATTAGTACAAGGCTTTATTTTTTCTAACATTATGTTATAATTAAATGGCAAAAATCACCAAACGGAGGAAGATGCATGATAGAGTTGGTTAATGTAAATAAGTCATACAGCGGAATTGTAAAGGCAGTGGATGACCTGACACTTACCGTTCCGGAAGGCCAGATCGTAGGCTTCCTGGGTCCAAACGGAGCAGGGAAGACAACCACCATTAAGATTATAACAGGAGTACTGACTCCCGATAGCGGAAGTATTACCATAAATGGCATAGACATCAGGGAAAGGCCTCTAGACGCCAAAAGGCAGTTCGGTTATGTCCCTGATAATCCCGACATGTTTCTCCGTTTAAAGGGTATGGAATACTTGAACTTCATGGCAGATATGTACAATGTGGAAAGCTCTTTAAGAATGAGAAGGATTCAAGAGCTTTCGGAAAGCTTTGAAATGGAAGCTGCTCTTAATGATCAAATACAGAGTTATTCTCATGGGATGCGGCAAAAGATAGTCATAATGGGAGTGCTTATTCATGATCCTTCAGTATGGATACTGGATGAGCCTATGACGGGACTTGACCCCAAGTCTTCCTTCACGCTGAAGGAAATGATGAAGAACCATGCAGCGGCAGGCAAAACGGTTTTTTTCTCGACCCATGTACTTGAAGTAGCGGAGAAGCTGTGCGACAAGGTAGCCATAATCAACAAAGGAAAGCTGATGTTTTACGGTACAATGGATGAGATAAGAGAGCACTTCAGAAGCAATGAATCCCTTGAAAAAATATTCTTGGAGCTGACGGAAAATGAATAGGTATATTATACTTACCAGGATAATGCTGAAAAACCTCAATCTGTTGAATTTAAGGCCGGTAAAATCCGGTAAGAGCAATATAAAGAGAATATTAATAACATTGCTCATATTTGCGGCATTTCTTCCGATGATGCTGGGTATAGGAAACTTAGCCATGTCCGGTTACCATGTACTTTCGGAGATTCGGCAGGAGGGCATGATTCTTGGAATTGGCTTTTCCCTGTCAAGCCTGGCCGTTTTCTTTTTCGGCATTTTCTATGTTATGAGTTTTTTTTATTACTCCAGGGACATTGAAAGCCTACTGCCCCTGCCGTTAAAGCCATCTGAAATACTGTTGGCAAAATTTACCGTTACATTGTTTTATGAATATCTGACTGAGGCAATATTCCTTGCACCTATTCTCACGGGCTTTGGGATCGCAAGCAAGGCAGGGCCGGTGTACTATTTGTATAGTATTCTGCTCTTTATTGCCCTGCCCATTCTGCCTCTTATATATGCATCTGTAATAAGTATGTCGGTGATGGGATTTACCGGCCTTGCAAAGAATAAGGACAGATTCAGAATAGTCGGCGGAATAGCAGCAATGATTTTAGCCGTCGCAATAAATACCTATATAACAAAGCTTGGCAGTTCTTCAATGAGTGCCCGGGAGCTGCAGGAGCTTCTGGAACAAGGAAATAACTCTTATGTAAAAACTATGTCGGGTATTTTTTTCAGCAACAGGTTTGCAGTGATGGCACTACTTAACAGTGAAGCTTTGAAAGGCTTTGTGAACCTGATTTTATTCGTACTTATCTGTATACTTTTTATAATGCTGTTCATAAGCCTGGGAGAGAGCATTTATTTCAAAGGCGTAGCAGGTATGTCGGAGGCTTCTGCCAAAAGAAGAATGTTCTCAGAAATGGAGCTGGAAAGGTCCAGTAAGCAGAAGCCAACTCTAAGCGCTTATACCATCAAAGAGTTAAAGCTGCTGTTCAGGACACCTGCCTATTTTATGAACTGTATTCTTATGAATTTTTTATACCCGGTATTCATAATGCTTCCTTTATTGATACAACCCGATGAAATGAAGGAGCTTCAAACGCTGGGCACATATATTGAAGATGGGAGAGGAAGTGCTGTTGTTTTAGCAGCAGCATTCGGAATAAGTGCTTTTATTACCTCAACAAACGGAATTGCCGCATCTGCAATATCCAGGGAGGGCAGTAACATTTTTACATGCAAATACCTGCCTGTAAGCTATAAGACTCAGATAATGGCGAAAGCATTGTCCGGCATTAGCATGGGCGTGGTTGGCACACTGTCAATGCTGCTGGCAGCTGCGGCATTCTTGCCGGTTCCGGCTTATCTTTTGCTGCTTTCAGCAGCAGCAGGCAGTTTTGGTATAGTTTTCAGTTCCTTTGCAGGAATACTTATAGATTTGAGCTTTCCAAAGCTAATATGGGATAATGAGCAGAAGGCTGTGAAGCAGAATTTCAATGTTGTGCTTAACATGCTTATCAGTATATTGATTCCGGGCATTCCGATTTTTATATCCATAGCACTGCGCTTTACAGTCTGGATGACATTTTTAGCAATAGCTTTGATCTTTGGAATATTGGATCTGCTGCTGTACAGCATACTCTCCACAGCAGGAGTAAGGCTTTTTGAAAGGATAGACGCATAAGCTATCCTTTCAGTGATTCGTGGGCTTCCTTAAGATGTTTTATTATAGGGAGTTTCTGAGGGCACACCTCTTCACATTTGCCGCATTCCACACATAATGATGCATCTTTTCCTTTCTTTTTCAGATTGCTGTATCCTTCCTCCGATTTCTTCTGTGCATTGTAAGCCGAGGCTTGGTTATAAAGGGTAAAAATTTCCGGAATGGACACATTGTTGGGACATGGCACACAGTACCTGCAGCCGGTGCACTTAACTTTAAAAAGGCTGGCATAGATATCCCGGACCTTATCAACAGTATTGAGCTCTTTTTCATTTAAAGCATTGGCTCTGGAGCTTTCTGCAATCTGAAGGTTTTCAACTACCTGCTCCATAGTGCTCATTCCGCTGAGAGCAAGGGTAATTCCGGGATGGTTATATATCCATTTGAATGCCCAATCAGCAGGGCTTCTTAAATATCCTGATTCATTCCAGATTTTTTCCACCTCCGCAGGCACGCTGTTGGTAAGCTTTCCGCCCAAGAGGGGTTCCATCACTACAACTGCTATATCCTTATTTCGGGCATATTCTATTTGCTGCTCCCATTCCCTGTCTTCCATATAGTTGAATTGTATCTGGCACATTCCCCAGTCGAAGGAATTCAGTATAGTTCTGAAAAGGCTGATATCATCGTGGAAGGAGAATCCTGCGGTTTTGACCCTGCCGTCTGCTAGGGCCTTTTCCATTTGACTTAAAAGGTCCAGTTCCTTTACAGTATCCCATAATTCCTTATTTAAGGAATGAAGAAGATAAACGTCTGCATGATCCGTTTGAAGCTTCGAAAGCTGTTCATTCAGGATTCTGTCAAAGTCATCTTTTGTCTTTAAAAGCCATACAGGAAGCTTGGTTGCAATTTTTACCCTATTCCGGTATCCGTCCTTAAGTGCATTTCCTACCAGGATCTCGCTATTGCCGCAGTGGTATGTATAAGCAGTGTCAATATAGTTTACCCCGCTATCAATAGCATGCCTTATCATTCTTATGGCTTCCTCTTCATCTATTCTGCCAATATCCGGCTCACCGGACTCCGTCTCCTGTAACAACGGAAGCCTCATACAGCCAAAGCCGAGTATGGAGACATCGAATCCCAGCTTTTTGAATCTTCTGTACTGCATTTTATATTACCCCCTGTAACATCTTTATGTGCCATACCGGAATTTCCTTCGGAAAAGGTGCATGGCCATATATTAAGTATCATACATAATAATAGTATTTTCAAGGACTTATTGCTGAATTTACTGCCTTAAGAGAAGCTAAGAGAAGCAAGACATAGTATTTTTGAATATGCAGCCATATGTTTCGTGCCAAACATATTTTTCGCCTGATTTTATAGCGATAAACCTTTTTATAACTTTTTTCTCTTTACATTTATTTCAGGGAAAGATAAAATTAAAGTTACAGTGCATATCATATATATTTGATGCATGTGCTCTGCGGCGATATTTGCCTGCAGCATTATTAATAAGTGTCTTTACGTTTAAAAATGCTAATGACGGACAGAATA
Source organism: Gracilibacteraceae bacterium (assembly GCA_012519325.1). Classification (GTDB taxonomy): domain Bacteria; phylum Bacillota; class Clostridia; order Lutisporales; family Lutisporaceae; genus BRH-c25. The sequence continues at coordinate 9,985 of JAAYQK010000021.1, forward strand.
AACATATAAGGGGGAATTTTTTATGAAAGATTACAAAACAGAAAACCTAAGAAATGTCGGCTTATTTGGTCATGGCAGCTCTGGAAAAACAACAATAGCGGAAGCAATGCTGTTTAATACGGGAGTTCTGGATAGGTTCGGAAAGGTTGATGACGGAAATACTGTTACAGATTTTGATCCGGAAGAAATCAAAAGAAAGATTTCTATTAGTGCGGCGACAGCTCCATGTGATTGGAAGGGATGCAGAATCAATGTAATTGATACTCCGGGATATTTCGACTTTGTCGGCGAAGCATTAGCAAGCTTGAAGGTTGTTGATGGAGCAATAATAGCTCTTGACAGCATCGGAGGGGTTGAAGTAGGCGCTGAGAAAGCCTGGGATCTTGTTTCCGAAGGTAAAAAGGCATGCATATTCTTCGTAAACAAGCTTGATAGAGAAAATGCAAGCTTCTCGAAAGTTATCGAACAGCTTAGAGGGGCTTTTGGAAATAAAATTGTTCCTTTTACTCTTCCGATAGGTTCAGAAGCAAGCTTCAAAGGGATAGTAGATATCATAGATATGAAAGCCAAAATAAGAGAGGGCAATAAAACGGTTGAAGGCGACATCCCCGCTGAACTTAATGCAGAAGTTGAAGAATACAGGAATATGATAATAGAAGCAGCGGCACAGACAGATGAAGAGCTCATGGAAAAATACTTCAGCGGCGAAGAACTCACAAGGGAAGATATAATTAAAGGATTAAGGCTTGGAGTTATAGCCGGAGATGTAGCACCGGTGCTTTGCGGTGCTGCACTGAAGAATATTGGAATAGATTTGCTCATGGATACTGTGCTGAACTTTATGCCGTCACCTGTTGACGTACCGGCTGCTGAAGCAGTGAACCCGAAGAGTAATGAGAAGGTCAAGGTCTCCGCAGATGAAAATGCACCATTCAGTGCTCAGGTATATAAGACAATTGCCGACCCATTTGTAGGAAAGATTTCCATGTTCAAGGTCATGTCGGGCAAATTGACCTCAGATACGGAAGTATTTAACAGCGGTAAGGAAAAGAAGGAAAAGCTCAGCAACCTGTTCCTTTTGAGAGGTAAGAAGCAGGTGCCTGTAGATAAGCTTGTGGCAGGAGATATTGCAGCAGTTGCTAAGCTGCAGTTTACTACAACAGGAGATACCCTGTGTGATGCCAATAATCCTGTAGTATTTGAACCTGTTCAATTCCCTGCACCAATTATTTCATTGGCTATTGAACCGAAATCAAAGGGAGACGAGGACAAGATAGGCACTGGTATTCAGAGACTTGTTGAAGAGGATCCCACCTTGAAGGTAGAAAAAAATACGGAAACAAAACAGACTTTGATTTCAGGAATGGGTGAGCAGCATCTTGAAGTTGTTACGAAGAAGCTTCAAAACAAATTCGGCGTGGAAGTAGTTCTGAAAGATCCTAAGGTACCCTATAGAGAAACCATAAGAAAGTCTGCCAAGGCTGAAGGAAAGCACAAGAAGCAGTCCGGCGGACATGGACAATATGGCCATGTTTGGATTGAATTCGAACCGATTCTTGACGGAAGTGCTGATTTTGAATTTGTTGACAAAATAGTTGGAGGAGTGGTTCCAAAACAGTATATACCTGCAGTTGAGAAGGGATTGAGAGAATGCATTGAAGAAGGCGTGCTGGCAGGTTACCCGGTAGTTAATATTAAATGTACCCTTTATGACGGATCCTTCCACCCTGTGGACTCGGCGGAAATGCCTTTTAAAATAGCAGCATCCTTAGCATATAAGAAGGGTGTGGCAGCTGCAAGCCCTGTGCTGCTTGAGCCAATATATCGTGTTGAAGTTATTGTCCCCGATGAATACATGGGAGATATTATAGGAGACTTGAACAAGAAGCGGGGCAGGATTTTAGGCATGGAACCCTGCGGAAGGATGCAGAAAGTTTCTGCAGAAGCACCGCTGGCTGAAATGTTCAAATATGCTACCGACCTGAGATCTATGACGCAAGCAAGAGGACACTTTTCAATGGAATTTGCACGGTATGAGGAAGTGCCTGCACAGATAGCCCAGAAGGTTATCGAAGCGGCTAATGCAGAAAGAGAAAAGGAATAAAGTACATTTAACATGGCAGATTAAAAATCTGTCATGTTTTTTTGTATATTTAAAAAACTGTTTCATAAACTATAAATAAGTAATTTCATAGGCTTTTTGAGAGGCACTCAATAATAGGAGGCAGTTGGATGGTTGAGAGGATGATAAGTGTCGGGGGCAATGTAACACTGAATGATGTGAGAAGAATTGTTGATGCTGTCAAGCATATGGACTCAAATGAGCAGCTGGTTGTATCAATGAGCAGTCAGGATTCATACAATGCTCAGAATATCTTTTCAGTGTTGGAAAAGAACAACTTTGAGTGGTCCACCAAAGTAGGACATAGGGGCAGAGACTATTATATAATAGCCAGGAAAAGGTTATAAACCATTTGAATTACGGAAAGGGAGGAACAGCATGGATCAAAATGATTATGATAAAGAACTTGAAGATAAACTTAATGATATAAGCCTGTATGGAGAATTTATGTCGACCTTCAATTATTGGGTGAGTTCGGAGGAACAGAAAAACAAAGTACAGCATCTGCAGTCAATTGGAAGGTCAAAGGGGACCAAATATAAAAAACAGTAATCACCACAAAGAAAACCTTCTGCTTGCAGAAGGTTTTCTATCTTACCAAGCCAAATGAGCTGAATATCCACCTGCCGTCAATTTTTTCGCATGTGAAATCATGGGTTTCATAGCCTAACTCACCTAGAAGCTCCACAGTAACACGGAAGATGATTCTGCTGTTGCCGCTTTCTTGGACAACCTCGTATGTTTCTTTGCCCTTGCTAATATCGGTGCCTCGGTCAGCGGGAATGGCATACAAAATACCGTCAAAATCACGGTAGCGCTTCTTACCCTCTTCGGGAAACATAAGATTTGCCACAATATCGTCTGAAAACAGAGACCGCAGATAATTTTCAAGGTCCGCAAGGGTCTTAATGTTCTCGTGCACAACCCTGAAATATTGCTGTCCCTCATGCTCACGCACATCCCCGTCTGTATCACAGGCTGTCGGCATGGTTGTAAGTTCAAACCAGCCATATGCTTCCACTGCTTTTTTATATGCTTCGCCTATCTCGTAAAGCAAGTCCTCATGGACATCCTGAAGCTGTGTACAATTCCAGTATCCTTCATTGTCCTTCTCGAGAGTGAAGCTTTTTTTTAGAATCAGCTGGCCTTCATATTTATCCCTACCCCTTTGAGTGTTCGAGCCTATGAAATAGATTTCCTGCCGGGGCTCAACTATAAAGGAAAACTCTGCAGTTACTGATGTATCAGAGGAAGTCTGCAGGGCAAAGCTGATCATTTCATACTTTGTTACGGAATGCGTGCTCCACTCCGGCAGATTGAGAAGAAAGTTTCCATATACCTCTTTTGCAAAAGCAAGGGCGGCGGCTTCCGGCCCGTCAATATAAAAACGGATGTTCCTATAGTCTTCATTCACCTCAGCATAAGCATCGCTGCCACCGACAGCGTCCATTCCTGTTGGAACAAATTGATATCAGCCGCTATCCCCGCTTTGAAGCTCTATCTCTTTAGTTTGAGTGGGCCCTTCATAGGTGCAGCCAACCATAGAGGTCATAATGAGAATCAGGATAATCAGCGCAGACAGCAGCTTTTCTGCCATAATACTCACCCCAATAAAGATTACTTATGTAACCACATTATATTCCAACAGGTTACGGGTATCAACCATTTTCTTGAAGCAGCATTATGCTCCCTGCGGGAATGAATACGAAGCAGCATCAAATGTAGATAATAGAAGTATGAAATTTAAGAATGCATACCGATAGAAATTAAAAATAATATTTTTATAAAATACTTGAAAAGTTGGTATTATGTATAATATAATATATACAAAGGTCAAAGAAAGTCAAAGTCAGAAAGAGTGATGATATGTCAAGAATCAGTGATTTAATTGAAAAGTTCATATGCGACATGATAGAAGAGAGCAAGGGCGTTGTTGAAATTCAGAGGAATGAAATGGCCAATTATTTTGACTGTGCCCCGTCACAGATAAACTATGTGCTGATGACAAGGTTTACTACCGAAAGAGGCTATTTCATTGAGTCCAGGAGAGGCGGGGGCGGCTGTATAAAGATAAGCCGCATTGATGTGGACAAGGATGACTACCTGATGAATATGCTTTCCAAGAGCATAGGTGACAGCATCAACAAGGAAGGGGCTTTTACTCTGATAGAAACTCTGTATAAGCAGAAGCTGGTTAACCGTAACATTGTGAACATTCTTAAGGCAGCAACCGATGACAGTACGCTCGCTATGGTAGAAAAACCATACAGGGACAATCTGAGGGCAGAAATTTTAAAAGCTGCAATTGTTGCAGCGCTAATCTAAAAACACTTAGTTGGGAGTGTGTTATTATGATATGTGATGAATGCGGCAAAAGGCTGGCGGCGGTTCATATAACAAAGGTCGAGAATGGAAAGAAGTCGAATATGCATTTATGTGAGCAATGTGCTATGCAGAAAAACCTTCTGAGTATAAGTACAAGATTTTCGGTGAATGATCTTTTGGCCGGATTGCTTAATTCAGGAGGAGCATCTCACATAAAATCTGAAATACTGAATGACATTAAATGCAATGTTTGCGGATTATCCTACGGAAAATTCAGAGAAACCGGAAGGTTCGGGTGCGGCAACTGCTATAAAGTATTCGGTGAAAGATTGAATCCGCTTTTTAAAAAGGTTCACGGCAATACCAGCCATACAGGCAAGATACCGAACAGAGCCGGCGGAAGGATAAGGGTGCTGCGGGAGGTTGAAAGACTCAAGCAGAAGCTGGATGAGGCAATACGAAATGAAGAATATGAAAAAGCAGCAACTATCAGAGATAAAATTAGAGAGCTGAATAAGCCGGAAAAGGGGGAAGTATGATGAAAGGCTGGGTACTGGGCAGCGGCCCCCAGAGTGACATAATTTTAAGCAGCCGTATAAGGCTGGCAAGAAATATAGCGGATATTCCTTTTCCATCAGGGTTGAATTCTGAAAAAGCAGAAGCAATTATATACAGCGTCCGGAACAGTCTTTCCAAGCCTGAATCAAAACTGGAATTCAAGGATTATATTATGCGGAAGCTTTCACCTTTGGAGCGGCAGTGCCTTGTAGAAAGGCATCTGATAAGCCCTGGGCTTTCCAAAAACTGCACCAGAGGAGCGGCACTTATAAGCAGCGACGAATTGGTGAGCATAATGGTCAATGAGGAGGATCATATAAGAATACAGACAATACTTCCGGGGCTTCAAATAAAGAAGTCGTGGGAAATTGCCAGCGATATAGATGATTTATTGGAGCAGAGCCTTGAATACGCATACAGTGAAAACTGGGGATACCTTACAAGCTGTCCTACTAATGTGGGTACAGGCATGAGAGCATCTGTAATGGTGCATTTGCCTGCACTAAACATTACGGGTAATATAAACAAAATACTTCAGGCAGTAGCTCATATAGGCCTTACAATAAGAGGTTTGTATGGAGAAGGCACAGAAATTGTAGGGAATATATTTCAGATTTCCAACCAAATAACCCTTGGAAGGGCTGAGGAGGAAATAGTAGAAAATCTTACTGCAGTAACAAAGCAGATTATTGATAAGGAAAAAGAAGCAAGAAGAGTGCTTCTGGAAAGCAACAGGATACAGATTGAGGATAAAATATGGCGTTCCTGGGGTATTATGAAAAACGCCAGGGTGATGAGTTCTCAGGAGTGTATGAAGCTGCTTTCAGATATAAGGCTGGGGGTGGATATGAATATAATTGGGAATATACCTACGGGATTATTGAATGAAATCATGATAGAAGCTCAGACTGCAAGTATACAAAAGAGCAGCGGGAAAGAATTAACTGCTGATGAAAGAGATATAATAAGAGCAGAAATGGTAAGAAGAAAATTGGATAATTAGATTCGCGGTTTAGATTTGAGGCATACATCTCAAAGAATGATGAAAGGAACAGATTGGAGGTTGAATAATGGGAATTTTTGATAGATTTACTGAGAGAGCCCAGAAGGTAATGGTATATTCGCAGGAAGAAGCTGTCAGGATGAATTACAACTATATAGGCACTGAACATATACTGCTGGGTATTTTAAGAGAAGGGGAGGGAATTGCCGCCCGGGTGCTTAAAAGCAAAGGGATTGATTTAGCTGCGGTCAGGAATCAGGTGGAGGCTATAATCGGAAAAGGGCAGCAGAAGGTTGCACAGGTTATCGGCTATACTCCCAGAACAAAGACAATTCTTGAACTGAGCGTGGATGAAGCAAGAAGCTTAGGTCAAAATTATATAGGAACTGAACACCTGCTATTGGCTTTAATCCGCGAAGGTGAAGGGGTAGCAGCACAGATACTTATGGCAATGGGCCTTAACTTTAACAGCATAAGGCAGGAGATAATAGAATTGCTGGATAGCGAGGGCTCAAAGAACAAGAGTGATCCCGCATCGGCAAAAGGCTCCAACACACCGTATCTGAATCAATACGGCAGAGATCTGACTGAAATGGCCAAGGAGGGGAAGCTGGATCCTATTATAGGAAGAGAAAAGGAAATAGAGCGTGTAATACAGATACTGAGCAGAAGAACAAAAAACAATCCGGCTCTGATAGGAGATCCCGGAGTAGGTAAAACAGCCATTGCAGAAGGATTAGCCCAGAAGATAATGGAGGGTAACATACCCGAAATATTAAAAGGGAAAAGGGTTGTTACTTTGGACTTGTCTTCCATGGTTGCAGGCTCAAAGTACAGGGGTGAGTTTGAGGAAAGACTAAAGAACGTAATGAAAGAAATAAGAGAATCAAAGAATGTGATACTGTTCCTGGATGAAATGCATACCATAATAGGAGCAGGCGGGGCCGAAGGTGCAATAGATGCTTCCAATATTCTTAAACCGGCTTTGGCAAGGGGTGAAATCCAGGCCATCGGAGCAACCACTCTTGATGAGTACCGCAAGCATGTTGAGAAGGATTCGGCGCTGGAAAGGCGTTTTCAGCCCGTTATGGTGGGAGAACCTACAAAAGGAGAGACCTTGCAGATACTTGAAGGGCTGAGAGATAAATATGAGGCTCATCACAAGGTTAAGATAAGCGATGAAGCAATAAAGGCAGCAGTTGAATTGTCGGACAGGTATATTGCAGACAGGTTCCTTCCGGATAAGGCTATTGATCTTGTGGATGAAGCTGCATCCAAGGTCAGGATAAAAATATTTACCGCGCCTCCGGATCTTAAAAA
>JAAYQK010000022.1 GCA_012519325.1 Gracilibacteraceae bacterium
ACATCCAGTTCAATGAATCCATATGGTGCTGCCGAAAAACGGTCAATAAGGCTTTTCATGGATGTTTTCGCATGGCGAACAGAAGCCAACTCTATAGCTCCTAAAACATCGTCAAGAGCAAGTTTATTTGCTACCTTATCTTCAAAATTTCCAAGCGTCATTTGGTTGCTCATTCGGAAAATCCCGTCAATATCCGACAAGGACGGAGCTGTTTCCATGTAAGATAGTTTGTTATATCTTGTATTGACCAGTTTCCCTAAAGCTTCATTGATTCTGCTTGCAGGATCTTTTGAAGCAATATTGGCTTTATCCCCATTTACATAAATATCAGCATTCTTAATAGCATCCTCAATAAATATACGAATGCGTTGCTTTTTCTCTATTCTCTCATCTTCTTTAGCTCTTTTAATGTTTTCAAAAGTTTTAGCCAATGAAACTCCTTGCTTCGTAATGAATTTTCCAATTTTCAACATCTCGGTTATTTCATCCAAAAAAGTAGCATCATTGGGCAGATGAACAAAGACATTGTTCTCCTGAGCCGAAAGCATTCTCAGCATTTCAGTATTATAATCCGTGTCGCTATATGGAGTAATAATGCGAACCCCTATATCGGCAGACTGGTTGTTCTTGAAATAGCGGTCGTCCACTATCTGGTTATATGGGAAATTGTATCTCGCATTATAACGGTACTTCGGTTCTTTTATAAGCTCTTGGAATACAATACTTGATACTTCATTGATAATTTCACCAAGCTCTACTGTTTCGTTTTGGATAGCTTTATTGATATCTTGTTCCTCGTTCGTCAGGAACATATAGATGTCACCATTCTTTTGAACCAGCGTTTGCTTGATCAGACGATTTAGAGAATCCTCAACTTGTTTTCTAAGCGCTATACGATCCTCATCGATTTTAGAAACCATCAAGGTTGTCAAATTCTCAACATTTGCCTTAATTTCTTTTACATACTTAATCATAAACAGCACTTTAAGCAGCTCAACATCCAAAGGCTGAAGTCTGCTATTTTCCTCTGCCTGTTTAATTACGATTCTATGAGTATGATCGATAAATTTATCAAGAGCATTATAAAAAATATTAAAAGGTACAATGATTCCTTCCGAATCGTTCATGAAACGCATTGCGGATTCCTTAAATAAGGCAATCATGGAGCGCTCCCCTTCCGCAAGATGCTTGCCTGAAGCACCATGGGTTCTGATAGCAGTTAAAACCTGCCCTAAAAGGTTAAATTGGTATGGGATAAAAGGATATACTGAAGCAAATTCTTCTCTATCCTTGTATAATTTCTTTTCTACTTCATCTGTAAAGGTGATTAAATTTTTAATAACTGCCTCTTTTTGGTCATAGAGCAATCGCAATGTATCCATAGCCGTTCCGGTTTTAGCCAAGATTCTCTTACGAATTACCTCATCTACATTTGCACTTGACAGGGATAATCTGGTGTCAAATCTACCTTGAATTTTGGAAAAATCATTACCTTTAACTGACACAACAGAATCTATATCCTGCTGACTTGTAACGATTACCCATGCTTTACCCCCACAGGCAGTTCCCAAATCTTCGGTAACTGTTTGCAGGTTAAGCATAAGCCGTGTATCTCCAGCAATGTACTGCCCAATTTCATCCACAAGGAACACAACATGATGGTTTTTTCCCCTGCTTTCACAGTATTTGCGGACCAAATTGGCGAACTTCTCAATAGATAGAGAATATGTATCAACTGCCTTTTCGCACCAAGTTCTTGCAGCATCTTCGCTCATAATACCAAGTGTAGAAAGCACCTCAACAATCTCGTCCTG
>JAAYQK010000199.1 GCA_012519325.1 Gracilibacteraceae bacterium
CATACAAGAATACTTTAGAGATGCGGAGGCATTAAATATAAGAAAGGCCGATTATCATCCCAGAGTAACAGAGCACATAGATGAAATAATAGACATAATAAAGAGGCTGGAAGCAAATGGCTTTACTTATACTGTTGACGGAGACGTATACTATGATACTTCAAAGTTTGTTGAATATGGCAAGCTATCCAAACAGAATCTCAATGAATTGGAAGCAGGCGCCAGGATTGATGTAAATGAAGTTAAAAGGAACCCCTTTGATTTTGTGCTTTGGAAGGGGCAAAAGCCCGGAGAACCTGCATGGGAAAGCCCCTGGGGCATGGGTAGGCCGGGTTGGCACATAGAGTGCTCTGCCATGTCTATGAGGTATTTGGGGGAGACTATAGATATCCATTCCGGAGGGCAGGATCTTATATTTCCTCATCACGAGAATGAAATCGCGCAGAGTGAAGGAGCTACAGGAAAGCCTTTCGCAAGGTATTGGCTGCATAATGCATTCCTTAATATTAATAATGAAAAGATGTCCAAATCACTGAACAATTTTTTCACAGTCAGGGACATTGAAGAAAAATTCGATCTGGAGGTTTTCAGGCTTTTCATGATTTCTGCTCATTACAGGAGTCCCTTGAATTTCAGTGCCGAGCTCCTGGAACAGGCAAAGAGTGCTTTAGAAAGGTTATATAATGCAAAAAATAATCTTATATATCTTCTGGATAAGGCACAGGAGAAGCCCTTGACACAGGAGGAGGAGAATTTTAAAGAAACTCTTTCAGGATACAGGAGCAAGTTCAATGAGTCTATGGATGATGACCTGAATACTGCCGATGGATTGGCTGTTATATTTGACATGGTAAGGGATATCAATTCCAACGTCAAAGCAGAATCCTCCAGGGTACTGGTGAAAGCATCCTATGATATGCTTATGGAGCTATTGGGAGTGCTGGGCTTGCTTTATAAGAAAGAAGAAAGCCTGGATACGGAAATAGAGAAATTTATAGAGGAAAGACAGCAGGCAAGAAAAGAAAAGAACTGGGCTTTGGCCGACAAAATAAGGGATGATCTAAAGGCACAGGGAATAATTCTTGAAGATACCCCCGAGGGAGTAAAGTGGAGAAGGGTGTAAAACCATGTCTGATTTGCTGTTGTATGTTGTTACGGGTCTTCTTGTCATAAATTTGATCGTTTTGATAATCATAATGAATACCAGACCGACGGGCAGCCTGATAAAGATTGAAGCCGGACTTGAAGCTATGGAGAAAAATATCGATAAGCTTAACAGAACGGTTATGGAGGAAATGCTGCAGAATAGGGAGCAGCTTGCAGGCTCAATAAAACTATTCAACGAAATGATTGCCTCCCAAATGTCGGAGATATCAAATTTACAGCGCAGCCAGCTGGATATATTCTCCCAGCAGCTTACAAACCTTACACGGACAAACGAATACAGGCTTGACAAAATGAGAGACACAATTGAAGAAAAGCTGAAGCATCTGCAGGAGGATAACAGCAAAAAACTGGATCAGATGAGGGCGACCGTAGATGAAAGGCTGAGTTCCACCCTTGAGCAGCGGCTTGGGGAATCCTTCAAGCTGGTGAGTGAAAGACTGGAAATGGTTCACAAGGGTCTGGGGGAAATGCAGACCCTGGCTTCGGGGGTGGGGGATCTTAAAAGGGTCCTTACCAATGTTAAAACTAGGGGTACCTGGGGAGAAATTCAGCTGGGTAATATACTCGAACAGATTCTAACTCCTGAGCAGTATTCAAAAAATGTAGCTACAATAAAGGGATCAAGAGAAAGAGTTGAATTTGCAATAAAGCTGCCTGGAAAAGATGAAAAGGGCGAAGAAACGATATGGCTGCCCATAGATTCAAAGTTTCCCCAGGAGGATTATCAGAGATTGCTGGATGCACAGGAGCAGGGAAATTCCACTAAAGCTGAAGAAGCGGCAAAGGCCATGGAGTTAAAGGTTAAAAGCTTTGCCAGGGATATAAGGGATAAATACATAAGTCCTCCGGATACAACCGACTTCGGGATAATGTTTTTGCCTACCGAAGGCCTTTATGCGGAGATACTCAGAAGGCCGGGACTGTGTGACTACTTGCAGCGCCAATACAGAATAGTGATAGCCGGTCCTACGACCTTGGTTGCCTTGTTAAACAGCCTGCAGATGGGTTTCAAAACCCTTGCAATAGAGAAGCGTTCAAGCGAGGTATGGAATCTTCTTGGAGCAGTTAAAACCGAATTCGGCAAGTTCGGCGATATTTTGGACAAAACCCGTAAGAAGCTTCAGGAGGCGAG
>JAAYQK010000200.1 GCA_012519325.1 Gracilibacteraceae bacterium
ACAGCATTTCAGACACTGTATTTGTAGCTGTGTGCATGATAAAACTGCTGACGGTTATTGAGATCAAGATATGGCTTTGGATATGGATTGCTTTAATCGCAGCAATTAAACTGGTAAATATCATATCCGGTTATGTGGCAGAAAAGAAACTGGTTATGCTGCATACCATTGCAAATAAGATAACAGGTTTCTTGCTACTCCTGCTTCCGCTGCTTGTCGGAACCATTAATATGAATATATCCGCAATTCCGGTTTGTATGGTGGCGACATTTGCGGCGGTACAGGAAGGGCACATTATAAAGAACGGAGGCATAAAATGAAAAAAGTCAAAATCACCGTTATGAAAATGGCATGTTACACGGACCTGATTGAAAAGTACGAAAATCCCATAGAGCATGCCTGCAACATGAAAGTCGGACAGGTTTTCATAGCTAACGGATGGCAAAGGCCGGAGGGTTTTTGTGACAGCGCATGGGATAGCATTTCTGCGTTTGTTATGACCCTTTCCCACGGCGGTGAGGATTTTTATAACGGATGGATGAAAAACAAGAAGTCTGCTATGATTTCTTGCAATGACGGCTTTCGTCCGGTCAGCTTTCTGCTGGAAGCTTTGGACGAGGAAGCAGAGAAATAAAGCGTTCCGGCGCGTAGCGCTTTGCGGAACGTAACATTGCGCCCCGCGAGGGAAAGCGTAGGCGGATTCACTCCGCCGGAGCATAAAATTGCGCGACGTTCGCGCAGGCTTCCTATAGATTAAAACAGAAAATCATGGATAAATTTTAATTTTCGGAGTGATAACATGATTATCCTTATTACAGGTGCAACACATACCGGAAAAACCAAGCTGGCACAAAGGCTTCTTGAAATGTATCATTATCCATACCTGTCAATAGATCATCTGAAAATGGGGCTTATCCGAAGCGGTCAAACTGATTTGACCCCGAATGATGATATTAAACTTAACGAGTATCTTTGGCCGATCGTTCGTGAAATAGTCAAAACCGCAATTGAAAACGAACAAAATCTGATTGTCGAGGGATGCTATATTCCATTTGATTGGAAGAAGGATTTCAAAGAATGCAATCGTGAATTCGTCAGATTCATTTGCCTTGCTATGACTGACGCATACATCGAATCTCACTATGAGGAAATACTTCGGCACAGCTGCGATATAGAAACCAGACTTGATAATTCATATTGCAGCCGGGAATTGCTGAAGCGTGATAATCATTTCTATATTGACGGATGCGTTAAAAACAACCTTCCTTTAATCATAATTGATAAAGATTATGAGTCAGTTATTAAAAATCTGACAGAGAATAAAATTTCAGTTACTCTTCCATTTCATAGCTGACTTTTAGAAAAGCATAAATAGGTGTTAATAAAAACTTAGAAAGGTGAGCAGAATGGCTGTAGAGACGCAATATGAATCAGATGTTAAATCAATACTTCAATAAGAGAAAAACATTTTAAATATACCCCTGAAATTACTGATTAACTTTCGAATGTATTATATATTTTGCCCGGCTCGGACAAAGGGAGAGAATGCTATGGACCGGTATCTTATGAAGAATAT